>JAYVNZ010000362.1:0-11901 GCA_043758185.1 Gemmatimonadaceae bacterium
CGCGCTCGTAGTGCGCGGGCGTGGTGGCGATGATCGTCAGTGCATAGACGAGGCACAGGTCCGCGAAGAGCGCGGCGGTCACGAGCGGTGACGATGCACGCTGGTGGCGCTTCGCCCACATGCCCACCACGCCCACCGTGACCGTGTAGAGCCCGAGTGCGCCCATGAGGAAGGCGCCGGCATGCTGCACGCCTGCCCCCGACCGATCGATCCCGAGGAGGGCAAGTTGACACAGGACGAGTACCGTAGCCGCCGCAGCCCTCCACGGCGCCTGCGCCGCAAGCGCCTGACCGGCGGCCAGGCCACGGCGCTCGTCGGCAGACCACCTGACGTCGCTGAACGGACTGAAATGATCGGCTTCGGTCACTCTGCCCCGCGACTTTTCACCGCGCGATTTCGTGTCCATATGCCGCGCAGCAAGGCGAAGCCTGTGCCAGCTAAGAGCTCTTGCTCAAGTTGTTTTCTTACAGCGTGTTACGAAGCGTCACCGTCTGTTTAACGTGCGTGCTGGAATGGCGGACTGCCCTTTATCAGTCAAATTGCGACACCACGACGTGATGCGCATCACACCACATCGGGATGGGAACGGGCGAAAGGCTGGTACAGGACGGAGACGAGCAAGCGATTGAACTCGCGTCATCAATCGCCGGCAATAGCCATCGAGGCCGATGCACCCGTCATCCCCGCTGGTACCGGCCGGCGTTCGCCAACCTGCTGCCGCCACATGGCGTAGTACAGCCCCTTCCGCATGAGCAAGTCGTCGTGCCGCCCCTCTTCCACGACGCGACCGCGCTCCAGTACGAAGATGCGATCCGAGTGGAGCACGGTGCTGAGCCGGTGCGCAATCAGGACCGTGATCACGTCGGCGCCTTCCGCAACATCGCGCATCGTGCGGCTGATCTCTTCTTCGGTGAGCGAGTCCAGGGAGCTGGTGGCTTCGTCGAATACCAGGAGTTGCGGGCTGCGCAGGAGTGCGCGGGCGATCGAGAGCCGCTGCTTCTCACCGCCCGAGATCTTCATGCCTCCCTCGCCGATCACGGTGTCCAGGCCCTGGTCCGCACGGTTCAGCATCGATGTTGCCGCGGCGCGGCGCAGCACGTCGAGACACTGCGCATCCGTGGCATCAGGACGCACGAACAGCAGGTTCTCGCGAATGGTCCCGCTGAAGAGTTGCGCATCCTGCGTCACGAAGCCGATCCGCTCGCGGAACTTGTCCAGGTCCACGCGCTCACTGGACACGCCGTTGTAGAGGATGCCACCGTGACTCGGCCGATAGAGGCCTACGAGCAGCTTCACGAGCGTGGTCTTGCCTGCGCCGGACGGTCCGACGAACGCCACCGTGTGCCCGCGCTGCACTTCGAACGACACCCCCGCCAGGGCGGGGGTGGAGGCGCTCGCGTGCGTGAAGCTCACGTCGCTGAACTTCAGCGTCTGCAAGTCATCCACCACCACGGGATCCACTGGCTTGGGATCGATGGGAATGCGGAAGATGGCGTCGAAGTTCTCGAGCGATGCCTCCGTCTCGCGAAACGTGTTGACCACGTTGCCCAGCTCCTGCATGGGCCCGAAGATGAAGAAACTGTAGATGAGCAGCGAGAAGTACTGCCCCACCGTCATCCGGTGCTCGAAGATCAGGAAGAGCATGAGGAACAGGATGCACGTGCGGATGAAGTTCACCGCCGTGCCCTGCACGAAGCTGATGGAGCGGATATAGCGAACTTTCTTCAGCTCCAGATGGAGGATCTTGTCCGTGGTAGCGTTGAGACGCAGTTCCTCCTGCTTGGCGAGGCCGAGGCTCTTCACCAGTTCGATGTTGCGCAGGGACTCCGTGGTGGCGCCCGCCAGCGCCGTCGTCTCCTTGACGATGGTCTTCTGGATGGTCTTGACGCGCTTGCTCAGCGACGAACTGATGAAGGCCAGCACCGGCACAGTGAGCAGGAACGCCGGCGCGATGGACCAGTGGATGCGCCACGAGTACACCATCACGAACACCACGCCGACAATGGTCGTGAACACGAAGTTCACGAACTGGTTGATGAACCGCTCGGTGTCGGTGCGCACCTTCTGCAGCTTGCCCAGCGTCTCACCACTCCGCTGGTCCTCGAACGTCTGGAAGGGCAGCGCGAGCGAGTGGCGGATGCCGTCGGAGTAGAGGTCGGCGCCAACGCGTTGCACCACAACGTTCACGAAGTAGTCCTGGAAATTCTTGGCCACGCGGCTCACGAACGCCACACCCACGGCCATGCCAAGGAGCGTGAGGATGCCGCGGATGAACTGGTCGCGGGTGAAGTGATCGCGCTGGCTGGCGTAGTCATCCACGATGTGGCGGAGGATGAGCGGGTCGAGCAGCGAGAACACCTGGTTGATGGTGGCCAGGAGCAGTGCCAGCGCGACGAATTGCCAGTAGGGCCGGAGATAGCGGAGGAGCGTATGCATGATGCAGTCTAACTCCACCAGGCCCTCGATGGTTCGCGGCGCGGAGCCAGGCAGCGAGCTTACTGCCGGCGCGCTGGCGGAGCGGCCATCCACACGGTCTCGTCGCCGAAGGTGACGCGGACGATGTGGCCACCGGTGGTCTGCAAGCCGAAGCGCGTACTCACGGTGGCGACTGCCGCGGCGGGCATGCCACGCGACGACGGCGCGCCGAGGGACGGTGCATACTCGGTGCGCCGCTCGGTTACCGGGAGCCAGATGGCCCATTGCTCGATGAGCCAGCTGCCTTCGGGCAGGCGGCGGAACAGCATTTCCCCTCCCGGTACGCCCACCACGTCCATCGTGGGCGTGTTCACGAACGAGAAGTCGAGCCTCCGCAATTCCGAGGAAGCTCGGTCGATGGTGAGCACTCCCGAGATGTCCGCCTCACGACGGCCGGGCACCGGGGCAAAGCCGAGCCGCACGAGATTCAATCCCGCGGAGTCGGCGAGGAGTCGCAGGCAGTGCGTGGCGGCGAAGGAGTCGGAGAGCAGGACGTCCTCATCGGGCGCATGGAAGACCTCCGTCTTCGCACCGCGCGTGACGTAGCCCTTTTCCGCCAGCTCGTCGGCCGGGCGGCTGGTGAAGGGACGAATGGGCATGCCGAAGCGCGTAGTGCTGTCCGTCACGCGCCAGCGCGTTTCCGCCGCTGATTGTCTGCGCACGAAGGTGGTGACATCGGCGCGATAGGCGCGCGTCATCCGCGTGAGTTGCGAACTGCGGAGCGCCTTCCGCGCCTCCTCCCACACAGCGAAGGCAGCAGACGCGGAGTCCGGGTGGCTCTCACATCGCGGCTCGGCGGTGACTTGCACGCCGGCGAGTTGCACCGGCGCGCCTGTGAGCACCAGCGTGTGCAGGAGAACCCTCCCCTCCTGCAGTACGATCGGCTCGTCGAGCGTGGGGCGGAAGGCGAGCCGCTTCGCCTCGATGCGGTAGGTGCCTGCCGACGGGGCGCGCATGGTGAAGCTGCCGCCGTCGTCGCCGAGCGCGCGCGCCACCGGTGTGCCCTTGTCGTCGAGCAGGGTGACGATGACCCCTGGAATGAGGATGGAGTCCGGGGTGATGGCCGTGCCGCGAACGACCTGGGCATTGCCGGTCCAGGCGGCGAGCAGCAGTACGGCGACGGGCGGTGCGGCGGACACGCGCATGGAGTGGATGTTACGCAACTCGCCGATTGGGCAATCGGCCTCGCAATCATCGTCGACGAAGGTTGGAGAGAGCAGGTCCTTCGCTTCGCGCAGGACGACAACGTTACGTCACGTTCCTCACACCCTCCCGCACGTCACGTTCCTCACACCTCAAACCTCACACCCTCCCGCTGCCTGCTCCCAGCTCACACCTTCATGCAAGTAACGGCATGACAGTCTCGGAAAACCGCTCCATCTCCTCGATCTGCGGACTGCACTGGAGGAGTAACAGCCCCACTCCTGCGTCCGAATAGGCGCGAATCCGATCGGCCACCTGCTCCGCCGTGCCCACGAGCCCAGCGCGCAACCCGCGATTGGACACCGAGTAGTCCTCCAGCGACACCCGCTGCTCCAGCTGTGTGTTGGCCAGCCAGTCCTGGTAGTTGTGGTAGCCCGCCGACCCGACGTCAACGTTCGTGATGCGCGCGCGCTCGCGCTCCGCTTCCTCCGCGGAATCACGCACGATGACGTACGCCGCCATCCCGTACTCCATGGCCGGCCCGCCAGCCAGCTCGCGACGGCGACGCATGTCGTTCACCTTGGGCGCGATGTGCTCCACGGGATCGCCGTGCATCACATAGGCGTCGCACTTGCTGGCGATGAGGGTCTTGGCCGTCTCGGACTCGCCGCCGGCGTAGATCACGGGCTTCCGCACCGGCTTCGGCTCCACAATAAGTTCATCCACCGTGTAGTAGCTGCCCTTGTGCGTGAGGCGCGACTCGCGCCAAGCGCCGCTCACCACGTCGAGCCACTCGCCGGTGCGCGCGTAGCGGTCGTCGTGCTTGTCGAAGTACACGCCATAGCGACGCGCCTCATCGGCCCACCACGCGCTCACCACGTTGAGCGCCAGGCGCCCATTCGAGATCTGGTCGATGTTGGCCGCCTGCTTGGCCAGCTGCGCCGGCGGATGATACTGAGGACGCACCGCCACCATGAGCTCGAGTGACTCCGTGACTGCCGCGAGCGCGGCTGCCGTGCTCCACGCATCCAGTGCCGGTGCATCCGCGCCCTTGATGTCATTCAGGAACAACTCGGCAATGAGCGTGAGGTCGAAGCCGAGTGCCTCGCTGCGCTGCGCGAGCTTGCGCGTGTACGCCCAGCTGGCGTCCATGCGCTCGTCGTCCACGTTGCGCAGCCAGCCCCCGAACACGGGCAGCCAGTAACCGAACCGCATGCGGCTCGGCCCCGCTGACCGTGCGCTGGCTGGCGACGTTTCCGGCGCGACTGCTACGCTCACGCCGTCACCTGCACCGCTGCGCCAGCGATGCGCGCCTCGATGTAATCCACGAAATTCGTCCACGGATCGAAGCCCACCACGTTCGGCGCGTCGGCGACGAAGTTGGAGAGGGCGTTGACGTCGTAGTAGTAGTGCTTGCCGTCGCGATCGTCCACGAGGTACTCGATGCCACCGATATCGAGGCCCGTGAACTGCGAGATGCGCTCGACTTCCTCGATGATATGGGCGGGGGGCGTGTAGCCCTCCACGCGCAGGCCGCTCTTCACTGCATCCACGGCGCACGCGGCGCCCACGAGTTCCACGCCCGTGGTCGTCTGGCAGGCGTCGGCCGGGCAGAGGTCGAACGAACCCGTGGCCGGGTAGACGTTGATGGCATAGAGATACTTGCCGTTGAGCGTCTCCACGCGCGTGATGTGCCCGTCACGCATGGGCGCCGACTCCTGCACGAGCGATACGCCATCAATGCCCAGCGCCACCTCACCGCGCGCGACGGCGCCCTCGAGCGCCTCGGCCGTATCATAGCGCGTGATGCCCGCGCCACTCCCGCCAATGTTCGCCTTCACCAGCACGGGATAGCGCAGGTCCTTCGCAGCGGATACCGCGAGCGATGCGTCGTTGATCACGACTGAGCGCGGAAAGGGGAGGCCCATGTCCGCGAGCGCATCCAGCTGCGACGCCTTGGACAGCTCGTACCCGTAGACCTTGCTGCCATTCACCACCGGCACACCAATGCGCTCCAGGTGCCGCAGCCAGTGCAGCGTGTGAAAGGTGGAACCGCCATGCCCGCGCAGGTATGCCGACGGGCTCGCGCGATTCACCACGAGGGAGAAGGACGAGGCGCGTTCCGCCGGATCGAACCGGTGTGCCGCCGCATCGAGTCGAACGTACGGCAGGCCGCGGCGCTCCAGCTCGGTGAAGAGAGGCTTGAACCAGTCGGGATGCTCGTGGTAGACGGCGATGGGTTTCATGATCGGCAGGCCAGGGTGAACATTCGGGCGGCGTGATGGTGCATTCCCTATCCACACGCGACGTGAGTGGTTCCGGCAGGGGTAGCACGGTGTGGTCCTGAGCGAAACGAAGGACCTGCTTCGCTCAGAGCTGAAGCAGGTCCTTCCCTTCTCGGGACGACAGGCAGCATGCACGGTGAAAGCTACATCAGAAACGGGCCTCGATATAGGTGTCGACGCGCCATTGACGATCGGGGTTGATGCCCCGGGCCACGTCGAAGCGGATGAGCCCATCGAATACCGACGCCCCGGCCCCCACGCCCGACATCGGCAGCCCGATCGAGCGCCAGTTGCGCCGGTCGCCCGCCCAGCCGAGATCGGCGAAAACCGTGGGCCGAATGACACCCTGCCCATGCCCCACTTCGGCCCGCGCCAGCCAGAATGCATCGCCCGACTCGCGGCCGGGCCGTTGTCCGCGCACCGTCTGGCTCCCGCCGAGGTACCAATGGCGCTGCGCGGGCAGGAAGCCCGCCGAACTGCCGGCGCCAAGCGTCAGCGCCGCCGCGCCGTTGCCCAGGCCATGCGAGGCGGTGACGTCGAACGCGGCACGCCCGTATGCTCCGGTGTCTGCGTACGCTGTCTCGAGGTGGGCATCGGAGACCAGGCGAAGGCCCTGCGGGTTCAGCCCATAGGTGCCGATGTAGCGTGTGCGCGCTCCACCATAAATCGCTCGATGGGCCGCAAGATTGGGCTCGAACTCCGACCCGTTCAGTACTCGCGCCAGGGAGAGTGTCGTGCGCTGACGTGCCGAGCGCTCCTGCTCCGCGAAGAATGACCAGGAGAGGGAACTGCCGCCTGGCTCATCGGGTGAGGAGCCGAATTCCAGGCCGCTCGCACGATAGTAGAATCCATCGTCGCGCCCGAACAGGAAGGCGGAGATGGAACTGCCCAGGCTGAGCGGATTGCCCCAGTCACCCGCGGACACGAGCCGGTTGTAGGCCGTGACCGAAAGCGTGCGTCGCAAGTCGCTCCGCGATCCGGTGAGTTCCACGTTGGGCTCGCGATCGGCAGAGCCAATGCGACCGGCCGCGTGCAGGGCGTATCCCGCGCCGAGGATCTGGTCCGCTCGGGCGCCAGCCGACAGCCCTTCGATGCGGTTGTATCGAAAATTCTGGAGTCCCGTCGTGGGCGGCTGCGGCGAAAAACCGGATTGCGCGCCCATCGAGAGCGCTTGCGCCACCAGCGCAGAGATCTCCTCGCCTCCAAAGGCTTCGTCGCTCTTGTCGAAGATCGATGCCGGCAGGTCCGGTGAGTTTGCGAGGGCAAGGGTATCGCAGGTCACGCGGACCTGCACGGGATTGGGGTTGCTTTCGGACTTTCGGGCTGTGGTGACGAATCCCGTGCTGTCGCATGCAGCCTTGCGGCGTGCGGCGCGCTGCGCGCGTCGTGACATGACGGAATCGTGGCGGGAGACTGCCCCGGCGGGCGAACCGGTGCGCACGACGGCGCTATCGTTGCCACGCGGCCCGGAATCCGTCGCCACCACGATGGGTGGAAGCTTGTCGGTTCCATTCACTTGGTCGTACTGGAACTTCTGCTCCAGCTTGAACGGCGCGCGCATGAAGCCCATGGTCGCGCCTCCTTCCAGCACCTGTACTCGCGGGAGCCAGAAACGGCCCTGGTACAGGCCGTATTCCACGCCGATGGCGCTTACTGAAGCAGTCATCGGGAAGAGCATCGGCTTCAACAGCGCTGGCACGTCCTTGAACGATGACGAATCGTCCTCCTCGGCGACTGACTTGACGTCCATCGGCACGCTCATGCGGTACGCGGCGCGCACGAGCTGGCCGCCGGACAGGTCGAACCACAGCGATCCAACGGCGAGATTCCACTTGGGCACGCGAGGGCGGACCTGCAATTCGCGCAGGCGGATACTCTTGCCGTCGGGCAGGCGAAAGGTGGCCGAGTCGCCCGTGGCGTAGGTGTAGTAGGCTTCCGAGCCTTCCGCGAGCGGGTGGACGATGCCCTGGTTTTCATCCACGGCCTGGTTGCTGGCGCTCGACCCAATCCACAGGGTCTCGCTGCCGGGATAATAGGGAATGGGCGTAATGCTTCCGTTCAACCGGATGCTCGAGTGTGCTCCGGCCACGGGAATCACGGCGCGCGAACCAGTGACGTCGACGTAGGTGCCGACGCCGCGTCGCCAGCGCACATGTGTCGCCTGTTCGCTTCGGAAGGCGAGGCGGTCACGGCCGAATTTCGTAAAGCCCACACCCACGGACACTCGTTGATAGGTGGTGGCGTCGTATGCTTGCAGCGCGGAATCCTGTCGGGAGCGGGACTCTCGTGCCAGGAGTAGCAGGTCGCGAGCCGGTGCGTCCTTGAAAGCCGTGGCCAGATGCTCGGCGGTGACGGCAATGCGCTTCACGGGCTTCTTCGCTCGCCGGCGGCCGGTGGTGGAGTCCCGCGCGGGTTGCGTGGCCACCGGCGCGGGTGCGGACTGCGGTGGCAGCGCGGTGGCCTGCAGGAGTGCGACGACGAGAGGAATGAGCATACCGGACAGCCGGAAGGAGGGAGTTGCTTTCTCTGTCGTACGCGGGTGGCAGGGGAAAGTTTCCCGGGGCGTGCGCGTCGCTTGCGTGACGCCGGGTGCACGGCGAACTTCGCTGTCCTGCCCGCGATCCCCGAAATTTCGAGACTCATGCTCCCGTCGTCGAACAGCCTGCGCGGTGCGCAATGACAGCGCCTGCAGCAGTAGCCGCGATACCGGAGAAACGGCGTTACGATCGCTCGATCGTGGATGGCCCGCTGTCGCGCGCAGTGTGGAACATCGCATGGCCGACGATGCTCACGAACATCATCGGCGGACTGCAGGGTATCGTCGACCATGTGATGGTGGGGCACTTCGTCGGCTTCCGCGGCAACGCCGCCATCGGCGTGTCCTGGCAGATCTTCATTGTCGTCATCGTGTTCATCACGTCGCTCTTCACGGGTATGGGCGTGCTGGTATCGCGGTTCGTGGGCGCGGGTGAGGAGGCGAAGGTGGACCGCACCGTGTACCAGGCCTTCCTCACGGCCATCGGCATCTCGCTGCTCATCATGGCACCCGTTGGCTACTTCGCGTCGCCGTGGCTGCTGGACTTCGTGAATGCCGCACCGCTGGTGAAGGCCGAGGCGCTGCCGTTCCTGCGGATCATGTTCCTGTTCAGCAGTGGGATGATGGTGTTCTTCATGCTGAGCGGCGCGCTCCGTTCGGCGGGCGACGCCAGGACGCCGATGGCGCTCGGCATCACGATGACGGCGTTGAACATCGCGTTCAACGTGGTGCTGATCCGTGGCCTCGGGCCCATTCCGGCCTTCGGCACGAAGGGCGCCGCCATGGGGACGTGCCTGGCCGCCGGGCTCGTGGCGGTGTACTCGCTGTACAAGCTGATGGCCGGCGGGTGGGTGGTGTCCTTTCCCCGCGGTGGCAGCTACGGACCGGATTGGTCGATCATCCGGTCACTCTTTCGCTATGGGTTGCCCACGGGCATCCAGGGCATCGCGATGAACATCGGCGGGGTGTTCATGCTGTCGTTCGTCGGCTCGCTGGCCCAGAGTGCTGCGGCGCAGGCGGCGTTTGCCGTGTCGTATTCGCAACTGTTCTCGTTCGTGACGTGGACATCGGTGGGCTTGATGGGTGCAGCGGCTGCAGTGGCAGGGCAGAACCTGGGCGCCGGCAAGCCGGAGCGTGCCGTGGCCGGCGTGCACATGGCGGCGCGCATCGGCCTCGCGGGCGCTGCCGTCATGGGCATCTTCTATTTCTTCCTGCCGCGGCAGCTGCTGGCAATCTTCGGCATGAACGAGCCGGTCGTGGTGGAGATCGGCACGCAGCTGCTGCGCGTGCTGAGTGTGTCGGGCCTCTTCATCACCGTGGCGTTGAGCTACACCGGCGGGTTGCAGGGCACGGGCGATACGAAGAGTCCTCTCTACATTTCCGTTGTGTCGCAGGTACTCGTGCCTCTGAGCATCTGCTTCGTGATCCGCGAGGTGTCAACGCTGCATCCGATACATATATGGATGGCCATCCTCATCGGTCATGCGACACGTTGCGGGCTGAGTGTGCTGCGGTTCAACCAGGGCAAGTGGCGGAGTATTGCGGTGGATATCGGCCATTGAATGGCTCGGCCACGGCCAAAAGCAATAACCACAGAGGTCGCAGAGGTCACAGAGAACGAAAGGATCGGGGAAACACCGTGCCCTGTCTGGTTGAGGTCGCCCTCCGTGTCCTCCGTGACCTCTGTGGTTTATGCTTTTGACCTCGCTGTCGCAGGAAACCAATCCATTGAGTGACGCTATCGATGAAAGGCGGCAAGTCAGGGCGACGCAAAAGCTCCAGCACCCGCGCCGGCGGCAAGCCGAAGGCCGCGAAGAAGGGCGTGAAGCACGATTGGACCGTTCCGCCAAAGAAGAGCGACCTGAAGACCACCCGCCTCGGCGCCAAGCGCTTGCCCGACGACAACTGATGGGTGGCGGTCAACACAGGTAATGCGCGACGGACGCGTGCGACAGCCTGGGTGGTGTGGTGCGTCAGTAATAATGTCCCCGGATGACGTCAATAGAACTGTCCCCTAACGTGCGCTCCTCTCAGGGAGGGGTGCGTGGAGCGGACAGCGATGAGTACGAGAGAAGTCAGCCGTGGTGTGGCGTTAGCCCGCGTGCAGGGAGGTCTGCTGACGCTCGCTGGGGCGGCGCAGCTGCTGCAGGTGTCCTACCGCCAGGTGAAGCGGCTGTACCAGCGGTATCGTACGGGCGGCGCGGTGGCGCTCGTGCATGGCCATGTCGGCCGGCCGTCGAACCATGCGCGGCCGCGGCCGGAGCGGCGGGCGGTGCTGGACATCGTGCGCGCCGAGTATGGGGGACAGGTCGCCCGCGGCGCGGGCCAGCGCTTTGGCCCGACCTTGGCCGCGGAGCACTTGTGGTGCGACCACGGGCTGCTCATCCCCGTGCCGACGCTGCGCCGCTGGATGCGCGAGGCGGGTCTATGGAGTCCCGTGCGGCGGCCGCCACGCGCGCATCGACGCCGGGCGCGGCGCGCCCACTTTGGCGAGCTGTTGCAGCTGGACGGCAGCTTTCACGACTGGCTCGAAGGACGCGGGCCGACCGGCGCCCGGCGCAGCTGTTTGATGACCCTCATCGACGATGCGACGGGCACGACGCTGGGGCAGTTGCATGCGGAGGAAACCACGTGGGCCGCGGTCGCGGTGCTGCGGGCGTGGATCGCGGCGCATGGCGTCCCCCGTGCGCTGTATGTCGATGCGAAGAGTGTCTACGTGCGCG
This sequence comes from Gemmatimonadaceae bacterium, assembly GCA_043758185.1. Lineage (GTDB taxonomy): Bacteria > Gemmatimonadota > Gemmatimonadetes > Gemmatimonadales > Gemmatimonadaceae > AG11. The sequence goes on from JAYVNZ010000362.1 coordinate 11,163, forward strand.
CCGCGACCAGTGCGGAATTGATCGCCGGCCGGGCGCCGCAGACGCAGTTCGGGCGGATGTGTGCAGCGTTGGGCATCGAGATCCTGGTAGCCACGAGCCCCCAGGCCAAGGGCCGCGTGGAGCGGGTGCATGGGACAAATCAGGATCGGCTGGTGAAGAAGCTGCGGCACGCCGGGGTCGAGACGGTGGAGGCGACGAATGGCTATCTCGCGGGCACGTATTTCCCCGCGCACAATGCGCGCTTCGCCGTCGTGCCCGCGAGTCCCGACGACTTTCACTTGCCGCGCGATCGCCGCGTGCGCGATGCCGCGATCTTCTGCCTGGAAACACCGCGCGTGCTCGGCAATGACTGGGTCGTGCGCTACGCGAATCGGGCGCTGCAGATCCTGCCGCGCGGCGCGGCGCGGCGGTACTGTGCGCCGGGCACGCGCGTCATCGTGCGCGAGCAGGAGGACGGGCAGCTGTCCGTGGTCGTCCGCCCGCCCGACGGGACGACGCAGGTCCTCGCGTGGCAGCCGGCGGCGGATCGGACACAGCCCCCGCGCGATCGCCGCCCGCCCATCGGGGCGCCACCCCCGCACGCACCGACCCCGCATGCCACGCACACCGTGTGGCAGGCCGCCATCGGGGCCGACGTGGCGCGTCACATGGGGCGCAAAGCTTATAACGAGCGACAGCACCTCGCCGCGGAGGCACGCAAGCTGGCGGCGCGCACACCACGAACGATCACGATTCTTCC
>JAYVNZ010000363.1:0-13777 GCA_043758185.1 Gemmatimonadaceae bacterium
GATCCGGATGGATCGAGAGTACATCGACCGGTGGTCGCTGTGGCTCGACTTGAAGATCCTGCTCATGACCGTTCCGGCCGTGTGCCGCAGGACGGGCGCGTACTGACGGGGGAGATAGTGCAGGCTGGCCCGCCCGGCCGAGCTGCGACGCAAGGATCGGTGCGCCGGGTGTTCACCAGTCCCGATGGGTGAATGCGTGTCGGCTTTGCCCGTCCCTTGCACCGCCTAACAGTTAGATCGATGACCGCCGCGGTACGGCCACCACAGGCGGGGTTGCGCGGAGAGGCGTCGAGCGGGGATCAGTCCTGGCGTCCTGCCTCGCGAATTCGGGGACGATCGTCCGCAGCAGTTCTCGCAGCTCCCCGTCCGACGTCTTGTGCGTGATGGCATTTCTCACGAGCGATTCCACCTGCTCCGCCAGCGTGGGGTCGAAGACATCCCCGACGGCGCGCAGTACCTTGTCGTGGTTTGTGGCACGGATGTCCTCGCCGCCAAAGAACACCTCTTCGTAGAGCTTTTCGCCGGGCCGCACTCCGGTGAACGCGATCTCGATGTCTGAACCTTCTTCCAGCCCGGACAGCCTGATGAGGTCCCGAGCGAGGTCGACCACCTTGACCGGCTCCCCCATGTCGAGGACGAAGAGCTCGCCCCCTGCACCCAGGGCGCCGGCTTGGAGCACCAGCTGAACCGCCTCAGGAATGGTCATGAAATACCGCCGCATTTCGGGATGCGTCACCGTAATGGGCCCACCAGCCGCGATCTGTCGCAGGAAGGTAGGTATGACGGACCCACGGGATCCCAGCACGTTTCCGAACCGCACCGAGATGTAGTGTCGCTGTTCGGCAATCGCGGCGTTGAGCACAATTTTCTCGCCGACGCGCTTCGTTGCGCCCATGATCGACGTTGGGCGAACGGCCTTATCGGTGGAGATGTTCACCAGGTGGCGCGTTTCGGCGTCGAGCGCCGCATCGACCAGGTTGCGCGTGCCGAGGATGTTGTTGGTGATGGCCTCGACGATGTTGGCCTCCATCATCGGCACGTGCTTGTGCGCAGCCGCATGAAAGATCGCATGCGGACGCAGGCGGCCAACGATGCCATGCAACCGTGCAGCATCCCGGATGTCCGCGATGACTGGCAGGATGGCGAGGTGCGGAAACTTGCTCCGCAGCTCCGAATGGATTTCAAAGACCTGATTTTCGCTGTGATCGAGTGCGACGAGCGTGGAAGGGCCGAGCGCAGCGATCTGCCGACAGATCTCGCTGCCGATGGACCCGCCAGCGCCGGTCACGAGCACCATGCGGTCTGTCGCCAGTTCGCGGACGGCGTGCAGGTCCGTGACGATTGGCTCGCGGCGCAGCAGGTCGTGAATCTCGACGTGGCGCAAGGTGTTCACGCGAACGCGTCCGGAAATCAGGTCCTCCATGCCGGGCATTGTCCGCGCCATGATACCGACATCGGAGGCCGCTTTCACCACCTTTCGCACCACGGAACCTCGTGCTCCGGGCATGGCGATGATCACCTCATCTGCGCCAAGAGCCCTGATGATGGCGGGCAGCTCGTCCACCGTCCCCATGACTTGGACGCCACCCAGCAACTGCTTCTGCTTGAGGGGGTCGTCGTCGACGAAGGCGACGATCTGCAGCTGCAACCGCTCGTTCAGGCGAATCTCCCGTTGAATCAGCTGTCCTGCCGCACCAGCTCCTGCGATGATTGCGCGGCGGTCACTCGAGGATCTGCGCGACCGAATCGAGAGAAACCGCGCCAGCAGCCTGGGCCCCGCCAGTGCGGAGAGGGCAAAGAACGCATCGAGCAACAGGGCGGAATACGGCAGGCGCTGTGGAGAGAAGCCCGTGAGTGTGATGCCAAGACCGCCAAGCAGGATGGTTGCCGCCCCAGCGAGCAAGCCCGCCGAGAGCATTCTTTCGAGTTCGCTGAGACTCGCGAAGCGCCACAGGCAGCGATACAGGCCAAGGCGGTATGCAATCGTGATGCGGAGGGGGAGCGCCAGGACGCTGTACACAAGTGCGGCCCGCGTCAGCGAGGCATCCCATTGCAACGATTCGTAGCGGATCGACAACGCCAGCGCCGGAAGCGCGCACAGCAAGAGAATGTCGAGGGCAAAGAACTGTCGGTTGCGCATTGCGTACGGTTGGCGCGAGTACAGGCGGGACATACAGCCGGTCCGTGGATTGCCGGTAAGAATATGGCGCACGCAGCGCAAAGTTGATACCGCCGGTCTTCGGCAGATCGCTATATTGCCGCCGATGCCTTCCATTCTTGTCACGGGCGCGGCCGGGTTCATCGGATATCACTTGGCGCGGCGCCTGCTCGATAGCGGTGTTTCGGTCGTAGGGCTGGACAACATGAACGACTATTACGACGTCGCCCTCAAGCAGGACCGTTTGTCCCGCCTCGTGCCCTCGTCCCGTTTCCGCTTCGTGCGGACGGACCTGGCGGATCGGGCGGGGGTCGAGGAAGTTTTTGCCGCTCAGCAGTTCGACGGCGTCGTGCACCTCGCGGCGCAGGCGGGCGTTCGGCATTCCCTCACGAATCCGCATGCCTACGCCTCCAGCAATCTCGACGGCTTCCTGCATGTGCTGGAGGGCTGCCGACAGTCGTCTGTCGGACACCTGGTCTATGCGTCATCGTCCTCCGTGTACGGCGCGAATACCCGGATCCCGTATTCCACCAGCCAGGTGGTCGATCATCCGCTCAGCCTGTATGCAGCCACCAAGAAGGCCAATGAATTGATGGCGCATACCTACAGTCACCTGTACGGCCTTCCCACGACGGGACTGCGCTTTTTCACGGTGTATGGCCCCTGGGGCCGGCCGGACATGGCGCTCTTCAAGTTCACGCGCGCGATCCTCGCCGGGGAATGCATCGATGTCTACAATCATGGCCGGATGCAGCGGGATTTCACGTATGTCGACGACATCGTCGAGGGGATCATGCGCGTGATTGGCCACGTGCCCGTTGCCGATCCCGCGTGGGATGGTGCGTCGCCCAATCCGAGCTCGAGCACGGCACCCTATCGCATCTATAACATCGGCAACAGCGCTCCGGTCGAGTTGCTCGACGTGATTGCGATCCTGGAGCGGGCGCTAGGCAGGACGGCTTCCCTTCGCATGCTGCCCATGCAGCCGGGCGACGTTCCGGTGACTTTCGCCGATGTCACGGACCTGGAGCGCGATGTGGGATTTCGTCCGACCACGCCGATCGCTGTAGGGATAGCGCGTTTCGTGGAATGGTATCACGCCCAGTACGGCGGGATCACAGTGCGGTAAGAATTCCAATCCACTCTTGCTGTAGAGGCTCCCGGTCGATAACGTGTGCAACGTTGCCCAAGATGGGATAGGTGCGTGCGCACCGGGCGTTGTATTTACGGACGAGCTGTCGCGTGAAAGGGTTGTGACGAATTCCTTGGACGTGCGGTCTTTGGATGGTAATCTTCTGTTTACCCTAGTGGCCGGCGCGCTTGTTCCATGAGTCTGCGCGCATGTCCAGAGGCGGTGGTAGCGAGACCGACCGGGTACCGCAGTGGTTGTGAGGGTGGCACGAAATAGTTCGAGTAAGTCGCGGTGCGTTAAACACTTGACGTGTTCCTCGGGGCAACTTAAGCTCGCAGGACTTCGCCGCACGTCGGGTCATAGGTCAACCAAGAGGAGGGGGAGTCATGCGTAGGTTTCATTGGTCTGCAGCAGCACTAATTGCTGTGGTCACCGCGGCAGGATGCAGTGATCAGAATGTACTGGCGCCTGGCGCCCTCGCACCGAGCGGTCCGAATTTCATCGCGGCGGCAGCAGGTTCGAGCGTGTACATCGTGGCAGGTAACGGTCAGACAGGGCAGGCAGGTGCGGTGGTTGGACCGCGCGACCCGGCGTTCCAGGTTCGCAAGTCGGACGGAACGGCGGCGGTGAATGTGGATGTGACTTTCACGTGCTCCGGTGATTGCAAGCTCAGCAACCCAGCGACGGTCACGGACGCCAATGGCGTTGCGTCGACGCGTTGGCAGCTGCCGACCACGAACGGGACAGCCACCCTCACCGCCAGTGTGCGTGGCGATGGCACGGCTTCCATTGTCGCGTTTGTCGGTGGTGCGGTCGAGCCAGTGACCATCACGCAGATTGCCGGCAACGGCCAGACGGCGAATGCCGGTAGCAACGTGCCGGTTTCTCCGACGGTTCGTGCATTCGATGCCGGCGGCATTCCGCTTCCGGGCGCAGTGCTGACGTTCGTTCCAAGCGGCAACGGCCAGGTCAGCTCGCAGTCCGTCACCACGGATGCGAACGGCTACGCGTCCGCCGAATGGCGTCTGTCCACGAACAATTCCGCACCGCAGTTGCAGGTGTGCGGCAATGGTAGCTCCGTGTGCGCCCCGTTGTTCACGGCCACCGCGAACCCGGTCGCATCGAAGCTCGTCATTTCTTCCGATACGCGCCGCAACTGCGGCAGTGCCTGCGTCACGTACGGCTTCGCCGGTCCTGCGGACCCGACGGTGCGCCTCGTCGACAACCTTGGTAACGGTGTCGATGGCGTCACGGTTTCGTTTGCGCCCAGCGGCGGTGTGGTCAGCAACCCAACGGTCGTCACGTCGGGTGGCGGATATGCCAGCACACGGTGGCAGTTTGGCAAGAACCCGGGCACCTACACATTGACGGCCTCGGTTCCCAGCAATCCGAGCGTCTTCAACGCGGTGTTCACCGCCGATGTTGTTCCGTCGGCTGGCACGCAGATCATCAAGGTCACGCTCGACAACCAGAAGGCGACGGCCGGCCAGCTCTACAGCCCGACCCCGTACGTCCGTGTGCTCGATGCGGCGAATCGCCCGATCGTGGGCGCCGTCGTCACGTTCACACCGTCGCGCAACGGTCAGGTGAGCAGCCCGACTGCCTTCACCGATTCGCTCGGTTACGCGTCAACGGAATGGCAGCTCTCCACGACCCCGCCGTTCCAGCTGTCTGCCTGCATCAACGGTGAGGCGGCGTTCGCCACCACGGCCAACTGCACGGTCTTCACGGCCAATGCAACAGCGGTTCCGGCAACCATGCAGATCGTCGCCGGTAATGGCCAGACTGGAACGGCCGGCACCGTGCTCCCGATCGGCCCCGCTGTGTCGGTCCTCGATGCGGATGGTCAGCCAATCAACGGCATCACGGTTGTCTTCTCCGGACCGGGCACGTTCAGCAACCCGCGCGCTGTCACTGGCGCCAACGGCCAGCCGAACGGTGTTGCACAGACGCTGTACCAGCTGCCCAGCACACCGGGGAGCTACGTCATCACGGCGACCGTCACGAAGGCTGACGGCACCACGCTGACCCGCACCTTCACCGAAGTCGCTCAGTAACACCGAGCGCGGGATCGGGAGATTCCCTCCGGAATCTCCCGCTCCTTTCCCTCCGCACCATTCGTACGATGCCCGCCGGTTCGCCGGCGGGCATCGTTCGTTACGGACGGGCCAATTTCGTCCCGCGACCCACTAGGTTTCGCGCATGTCGTCTTCTTCCATCCCATCCGACAAATCGCTCCAGCTTTTCAGGCCATCGAAGGGCTGGGTGGCGCTGAACCTCAGTGAAGTCTGGCGGTACCGAGAGCTGCTGTACTTCCTCGTGTGGCGCGACCTCAAGGTGCGCTATAAGCAGACGGCCTTCGGCGCTGCCTGGGCCATCATCCAGCCTCTCGGGACCATGCTCGTGTTCAGCCTGTTCTTCGGGCGGCTGGCCAAGGTTCCCTCCGACAACATCCCGTATCCGCTGTTCACGTTCTGCGCGCTCGTGCCATGGACGTTTTTTGCCTACGGGCTCTCGCAGGCGTCGGACAGCCTCGTGGGCAGCGGAAATCTCATCAAGAAGGTGTATTTTCCGCGCCTCGTCATACCGCTTGCGGGCGTCACCTCGGGCGTCGTGGACTTCTGCCTTGCCTTCGTTGTCCTGCTTGGGCTGATGACGTATTACCACGTCGTGCCTTCCTCGAGTATCGTGTTCCTCCCGCTCCTGCTCCTGCTTGCGCTCATTACGGCACTCGGAGTGGGGCTTTGGCTGTCCGCGCTGAACGTCCAGTATCGAGATGTTCGCTACGTCCTCCCGTTCCTGATCCAGTTCTGGATGTTCGCCACGCCTATCGCCTATCCCAGCAGCCTGCTCAGTGAGCGGTGGCGGACCGTGTACGCGGTGAACCCCATGGTGGGCGTCGTTGAGGGCTTTCGCTGGGCCCTCCTTCGCAGCGGCAGTGCGCCCACGGCCATGCTGGCCGTGTCAGCCGTCGTGTCCGTGGCGACGCTGATCGGTGGCGCATTCTACTTTCGCCGCATGGAGAAGCTCTTTGCTGACGTTGTCTGAATACGCGACTGCCATCCGTAGGACCCGGACGCGCATCGGTGCCGCCGATGCCTGAGCGGGCCATCCAGGTGGTGGGCCTCGGCAAGCGCTATCGCATTGGGAGTGCGGCCCGGTATCGCACCATCCGCGACAGTCTCGTGGACACCGCCACAGCGCCCTTGCGCTGGGCCAGGCGCATTCGCACCGGCGATCCCGCACCCGCATCCGCGCACATCTGGGCGCTCCGCGACATCTCCTTCGATGTTTCGGCGGGCGACGTGGTGGGCATCATCGGACGTAACGGGGCCGGGAAGAGCACCCTTCTCAAGGTCCTCTCACGCATTACCGAGCCCACTGTTGGAGAAGTTCGGATGTGGGGCAGGGTGGGGTCGCTGCTCGAGGTAGGGACCGGATTTCATCCTGAACTGAGTGGACGGGAGAACATCTTCCTGAACGGTGCCATTCTCGGCATGAGCCGCGATGTGATCCGACGCCGGTTCGACGACATCGTCGATTTCTCCGAGGTGGAGGAATTTCTCGATACGCCGGTGAAGCATTACTCCAGTGGCATGTACATGCGACTGGCGTTCGCCGTGGCGGCTCACCTGGAGCCCGATATCCTGGTGGTGGATGAGGTCCTGGCCGTCGGCGATGCGCAATTCCAGAAGAAGTGCCTGGGCAAGATGGGGGACGTGGCGCGCGACGGCCGGACCGTGTTGTTCGTGAGCCACAACATGCAGGCGGTGCGGCAACTCTGTCGCAGGGCCATTCTCGTGGATCGTGGCACGGTGCTGACGGATGGCAACGCCGCGGCCGTGACAGAGCAGTATCTGCAGCAGGCGCCCATTGCGCAGAGCCCGGAGGCGTTGGCGAAGATGATTGCCGAACTGCCCCAGGATCCCGCCGTCCGCATCATGTCTGTTGACCTCAGTCAAGCGGGGTACCGCATCGGGACCGTGCAGAACGGCACGCCCCTGGAAATCACAGTCGAGTATGAAGTCAAGGAGAAGAGTACCGGGTTGCGGATATTCTTCGACCTGCTCGACACCGACGACCTGCTGATCTTCCGCAGCTTTCATGACGAAGAGGGAGACGGCATCCCGACAATGCAGCCGGCGCGCTACCGGTCGCGAGCGATAATTCCTGCCAATCTGCTGGGCCCGCAGGCGTACGAGCTCCGGATTCACGCGACCATCTTCAACGAGCGCATGTGTACCCCGGACCTCGGGTTGCGCATCCCTGTCGTCGTGGAGGCCACCGGCCTGTATAATCGCGCCTATGTCGGCGACACTTATCGCGGTCGGCTGGCACCAGTCATTCCCTGGAGCACCGAACGCGTGGAGACCCCCTGATGCGTGGTGTCTGTCGGCCAGCATACGTTGCGCGCGCCTCGTTCCCCGCTGGATCGACGTCTTCTTCATGGCCGAGCAGCAGCGCCACGCGGGCGTGATCGCGTCGACCATCGTTCACCTGTGCGACTCGTGAGCGGGCCGTGTGCGAAGTGGTGTGACACGACCGTGCAGGGGGCCGGGCTCCACACACCGCCGCCTGCTCTCGCCGCTGGCCGGTGCATCGTCGCGCGCGGGCGGTGGAGTCCACAACGTGCGTGAGCCGAGTGGGGCAGCGGAGCATCCGCTGGCCGGAAAGAAGATCCTCTTTCTTTTGGGAAGCCTGCAACTGGGCGGCGCAGAGCGTCAGGTGCTGCTCCTCGCCAGGTACCTGAGGGCCACGTGCGGCGCAGAGCCCCATGTGTGGGGCTTCGGTGAGCCTGGCCGCATGTCGATGCTATGCAGCGAGTACGGAATCCCCTGGGAGGTGATGCCGATCGAGGTGTCACGCCATTTGCCGGGACTGATCGCATCGTTGGTTCGCTACGCCAGGTCCGTTCGGCGCTTCGGTCCAGACCTTCTGCTCCCCTACACATTTTTTCCCAACGTGATTGCCGGCCTGGTCTGGCATACCAGTGGTGCGCGCGGATGCATCTGGAATCAGCGTGACGAAGGCATCGGATTCACCGAGCGGCCCATCCAGCGCGTGGCGGCGTGGCTCACGCCGCGATTCATTGCGAATTCAACTGGGGGAAAAACATTTCTGGAACGCGCGCTGGGCGTGCGGCCGGGTGTGATTGCCATCATCGAGAACGGCGTGGAACTCGAGCCACCGCGCCTGGACCGCTCGGGTTGGCGTCTTCGCTTCGCGGCGGACGAGACGCGAGTGGTGGCTTGCATGGTGGCGAACCTGTCCCACTACAAGGATCACGCAACCCTGTTGCGCGCTTGGCGGGTGCTGATAGATGGACGACTGCCGTCGCGCCCGTTGCTCCTGCTTGCGGGCATTCTTGGAGATTCCTACCAATCACTGCGAGCACTGTGCGAGGAGTTGGCGCTCGGCGAGCACGTTCTGTTCCTTGGCAGCGTGGATGATGTATCGGGATTGCTCGGTTCCGCCGACCTTGGCGTGTTCAGTTCGCGCTCTGAAGGCTGCCCGAATGGCGTGCTCGAGTGCATGGCGTCAGGCCTTCCGCTCGTAGCGTCCGACGTGCCGGCAATCCGGCGTGTGCTCGGTGCCGACGCGGATCGGCAGACGTTCCCTCCTGGAGACCATGTCACGCTCGCTGCGACTGTCGCGGCGTTGTTGGTGGACGTCGACCTGCGTCGCACGCTCGGGCAGGCGAACAAGGTTCGCGCAGCGCAGGCATTCTCCCCCAGAGCGATGTGCGAGCGCGTCGTAAGCGTCATGGTCGATGTGCTGAATCGTGCGCCTATTCCGCGAGACGTCGCGAGGTGACTTCCATACGGCCTTCGCCCCTGGTGTCGATCATTGTGATCACCTTCAATGATCTCGCCCACGTACTTGACGCGATCAACAGCGCCCTCTCGCAGAGCCATGAACCGTGCGAGGTCATCGTGGTTGACGACGGTTCGACGGATGGGACGTCGGCCGCGATCGAGCAGCGGTATGGCGGCCGCGTCCGGTATATCGCACAAGTCAATGGCGGGATGGGTGCGGCGAGGGCACGGGGGCTGGAAGCCGCGCGCGGGAAGTACATTCAGCACGTCGATTCCGACGACCTGCTCTTGCCGGACAAGGTCGCGCATCAGGTGGCGCACCTGGAGAATCACCCGGAGTGCGCCTTCGTTTACGGACGTACCCTCTGCTTCCTCGACGACCCGGGCCAGGTCTGGGAGCACCATGCGAATGCGCGCGCCCGTTCCGGCAATTTCCTTGAGGAGATCATTGCACGGGGCAACTTCGTGAACGTGATTCAGCCGCTGTTTGTCCGCGAATGGATTGACAGGATTGGCGGCTGGGATGCCAACGCGCGCGTCGCGGACGATTACGACATCATGATGCGGCTGGCCTACGACGGGGCTGTTGGCGCGTTCATCGATGAGCCCGCGTTCCTGTATCGCCAGCGTGCCGCTCCCTTCGATGCCGACCTCGAGAATCCCGCGACGTGGCGTTCCATCGAGACACTTGCGCGCGGCGAGATTTACATCCTCCGCAAGCTGAAGGCCTGGCTCCATCGCGATGGCCGACCTGGGGTCGACGCCGTGCAACGCCGCATCGGCGAGGCGCAGTTCAGCCTGGGATGGGGCCTGTTCCGCGACGGTAGACGGTGGGAGGCAGCGGGGAGTATATTCCACGGGCTGCGCTCCAACCGTGACCGCTGGCCACGCAAACTGCTCGTGCTGACGGCCGCGCTCCTCCTTCCCGGGGAACGCCTCCTCCGCGTGAAGCGGCGATTCATCCGCCAAACTTCGTGATCCATGGGCCGAGTGTGCGCGCACAGGATGCAGACGCACAAACGGATCGACCATTCTCCCCCTCTATGCAACGTACGCTTGCCGCCCGCCCGCCGGCCTGGCTTCGCATCGTGAGTGCCGTCATGCGTCGAATCGGTCCTTTCCGGGGTCGGGTACGCATCACCCACCGGATACAGGAGAGGCTGGCAGGGCGTGGCTGGTCCGATATCATGATGGTCAACGGCTACCAGATGTTGGTACTCCTGGACGACCTGATCGGCCGCAGCATGTATGTAGACGGGGTGTGGGAACGCGCGAACACGGCGGCGGCCGTGCGACTGCTCACGCCTGGCGGTCACGTGCTCGACATCGGGGCCAATGCAGGCTACTTCACGTTGCTTTTCGCGTCGCTCGTTGGGCCTGATGGCGAGGTGGTGGCGTTCGAACCGGTGCGCGAAACAGCGGATCGCCTCCGTGCGAACCTGGCCCGCAACCCGGCGTTGGCGACGCGAGTGCGCGTGAAGGAATGCGCGGTGTCCTCCGTCGCGGGAACGGTGGAGATGGCCGTCGATCGCATGGGGAACACGGGAGCGAGTCATGTGCTCGCCTCGGGGGCGGGAACAACCCCGGGGGAGGCCTGGACCACGGTGGTCAGCCGGACCGCAGACGAAGTGTGGGAGGAACTGGGGCGGCCCGGCATCGATCTCGTGAAGATCGACATCGAGGGGCACGAGCTCTTCGCCCTCCGGGGGATGTCGCGGGTCCTGAGCGCCTCGCCGCGGGTCACCGTGTTGATCGAGGTGAGGGATCGGGCGCTGCGCGAGACAGGCGGCTCGCGTGATGCCGTCTTTGCACTCATGCAGCAGCATGGATTCAGTTCGTTCGACTTCACAGCGGGGCATTTCGTGCGCAATGACGAAGCTCGCGATGGCGAACTGATTGTCTTCTCAAAGCGATCCCTGTGAGCGGCGAGGAGCAGACAGGTGTCCTGCTGGTGGCCGATTCACCTGGACATCTTCTCGAGCGCATTGCGCGATCATGGCAGTGCTATTCCGAGGGGACGCACGGAACGGTGGTGTGCTCGGAGACGGTGCCCTCATACGTGCGCTGCCGAATGGCGGAACGCGCGGGTCTGGTCCATTGGCTGGATCCGCTGGGTTTCGCGGTGTGCGCTCGTGCGGTGCGCGTCCCACAGGTCGCGATGATATATCACCTTACGGAGCCAGAGATCCCACTCATGCTGCGCGCACTCCGGCACGCGGACGCCATCACCACCATCTCCAGGGATTGGCAGGGTCGGCTCGAGGCGATGACGGGGCGCACGGTCACTCTCATTCCCTCCGCGGTGGATGTGGAGCACTTTCACCCGGTCCCCGTGACGGATTCAATGCGCGCGCGCGCAGGCATCCCGGCTGGAAGCTTTGTGGTGGGATTTGTCGGGAAGGCGACGGCCAACGCGAATGGACGCAAGGGGCTGGAATTGCTGGAGGACGTCCTCCTGCGTGCAGGCAGTCGATGGCCCAACCTCGTGGTGTTGCTCGTGGGGCCTGGATGGGAAGCTCTTGGGGATCGGCTTGTCCGCGCGGGTGTCCAGGTGGTCCGGCGCGCTTTCACGACGAGTGAGGAGACGGCGAGCTGCTACCCGTTGATGGATGCGCTGCTCGTCACGTCGACGGATGAGGGAGGTCCGTACACGGTCCTCGAGGCCATGGCCTGTGGGGTTCCTGTCGTCACAACGCGCGTCGGGCACGTGCCCGAAGTGGTGACGCACGGCGTCACGAGCTTCATTGCGTTGCCCGATAGCGAAGCGTTCATGGAGTCGCTTACTGCGATCCGGAATGGCGGAGAGGCGATACGCACCCTCAGGGGGCGGGCCCGGGAGTTCATCGTGCGTGAGCGGGATGAGCGCCGGCTCATCCCGCAAGTCGAATTCGCGCACGTCTATGACGATGCGGTCGCGACGTTTGCCGCCCGCACCCGTCGCGAGCTTGCGGTACGTTCGGCGAACCTGATGCGACTGGCCGGCCGCTTTGCGGCGCGTTCGCTCATGCGGCGGCGAGGGACTGGCAGGGTGAGGAAGTAGGACGTGTGTGGCATTGCTGCCATGATCGGTGGATCCCGTGATTCCGGCCGAGTGGTTGGAGCCATGGTTGCCGCGCTGCGGCATCGCGGGCCCGATGGTATGCGCGTCAAGGAGTTCGAGGGCTGTGCTCTCGGCCATGCGCGTCTCAGCGTGATCGACCTGGTGTGCGGCACGCAGCCCATGTCGGACCCAACCGGGCGATACTGGATCATCCTCAACGGAGAGCTCTACAACTATCGGGAGCTTCGTGCGGAGCTCGCGGCACTCGGCCGCGTGTTCGTCACGCAGTCTGATACTGAAGTGCTGCTCGCCGCCTACCTCGAATGGGATCACGCGTGCCTGGATCGCTTTCGCGGGATGTTCGCCTTTGCCATATGGGACGCTGACGCCCGCGTGTTGTTTGCAGCGCGCGACCTCTGCGGAGAAAAGCCCTTGTTCTTCACGCATGGCAGTGACGGTTCGCTCGCCCTTGCGTCGGTACTCGGGGCGCTGGAAGCCAGCGGCATGCTCGACCGACAGCTGGACCTTTCTGCGGTCGATGCGTTTCTCGCATTGGGGTACGTTCCGCCCGACCGGACGATCCTGTCCCGCGCGCGCCCGCTGCCGCCTGCGCACTACCTCACGTGGTCGCGAGGGGTTGTCAGCGTGCGACGGTACTGGAAGGCGGAGTGGTGTCCTCGCGCCATGTCGTTGACGAATGCAGCGGATCAACTGCGCGACCTGCTCGCGCGCGCCGTTCGGCGGCAGACCGTGGCTGACGTGCCGGTCGGTGCGTTCCTGAGTGGTGGTCTTGATTCGAGTACCGTTGTGGCATTGATGCATGAAGCGGGAACCGCACCGGTGCGGACGTTCTCCGTGGGGTTCGGCAAGTACATCGACGAGTTGCCGTACGCTCGCGCAGTGGCGGAGCGCTATGGCACGGAGCACCACGAACTGGACTTTGGTGAGCCTGACGTCGGCGCGCTCCTGCAGCGCATGGCGGGGGTGTATGACGAACCCTTTGCTGATTCCTCGCACATCCCGACATTCCTGCTCTCTGAGTTTGCCCGGCGGCACGTCACCGTGGCGTTGACGGGCGACGGGGGCGATGAGCTGTTTGGCGGCTATGCGCGGTACCTTCCCCTCGCGCGGTCCGAGGACATGTCGGCGTCACTGGCGCAATGGGCGGTGCTTCGAATGGCGAGTCGCATGATGCGTGAGCGCCTTCCCGCATTGCACATGCGTTCAGTCGCCGCCGGATTGGCCGCGCGATGGCCCGACATGTGGACCCGGGCATGGAGAGCCCAGGTGCAGATCGCCGACCGTACGCGGCGTGTCTACTGGGGCACGCGCGCGGGCAGGATCCCGCCCCTGCTGGGCGACGCGGCCCTCTGTCCGCCACCGACTGTTGGGGGGATGAATCGCGCGTTCGACTTCGATGCATCGACGTACCTTCCCGGCGACATCCTCGTCAAGGTGGACAGGGCGTCAATGGCGCATGGACTCGAGACACGCGCTCCCTTCCTTGATCGTGACGTCCTGGAATTCGCGCTCACAATCCCCCCCGACCTCAAGGTTCGGGGCCAGTCGACCAAAATAGTGTTGCACGAGGCGTGCAGCCGCTACTGGCCGCCCGCCCTCCGCACGCGGGG
>JAYVNZ010000364.1:0-3675 GCA_043758185.1 Gemmatimonadaceae bacterium
CCGAGAGCGGTCGGCTGGGCGACAAGACCGGGGGCGGGTTCTACAAAAAGGTGGGCAAGGACATCACGACGCTCGACTGGCACACGCTCGAATACGGGCAGCAGAAGAAGGTCGACGATCCCGCGCTTGCCACGCTGATGAAGCAGCCGCTGGCCAAGCGACTGACAATGGCGGAGAAGCTCCCCGGCAAGTACGGCGAGTTCGTGCGCAACTACCTGCTGCGAATGTCGCACTACGTGCTCGCCACTACGCCCGCCATCGCCTACGACCTGGTGTCTGTCGATCGCGCCATCGAGTGGGGCTACGCCTGGGACGCAGGCCCGTTCCAGCAGATGGATGCACTCGGCACCGACTTCCTCACAGAGGGATTCGCGCGGTTGAAGCTCGACCAGCCGGCAATGCTGGCCAAGGCAAACGCGGGCTCGTTCTATACGGCATCCGACGCGGGATACACGTTCCGTGGCGAGGATGGGTCTGCGCAGCCGGTGCCGGAGATTCCTGGACGCATCGCGCTCGAGACCGTGCGTCGGCGTGCATCTGCGCAGGTGGAGACCAGCAAGGACGCCAACCTGCTGGACCTCGGTGACGGCGTGCTGCTGCTCGAGGCGCAGAGCAAGATGAACACGATGGGTGCGGGTGTGCTGGGCATGCTGCGCACCGGACTGGATCGGGTGGCGAGTGGCAAGTACGTGGGGCTGGTGATCGGCAACGACGACGCGCGGGCCTACAGCGCCGGTGCGGATCTCGGCGCGGTGGTGGCGCAGACGCAGGCTGGCGACTGGAAGGGACTCGAGGAGATGGTGCGCTACTTCCAGGAGGGCGCGCAGCTCGTGCGTCGTGCGCCGTTTCCCGTTGTCGCCGCGCCATTCGGCCTTACGCTGGGGGGCGGCTGCGAATACGCGCTGCACTGCGACCGCATCCAGGCGCACGCCGAATTGTACATGGGGCTCGTGGAGGCGGGAGTGGGGCTCATTCCTGCCGGCGGTGGCACCAAGGAGCTGCTGTTCCGCTTTACGCAGGCACTGGAACCGTACGACGAAGCCGATCCGTTCGAGGCGGTGCGGCGCGCATTCAAGCTCATTGCCATGGCGACGACGAGCACCAGCGCGCTCGAGGCGCGCAACCTGGGCTTCCTGCGGCCGGTGGCGGATCGCATCACGATGAACCGTGACCGGCTCATTGCCGACGCGAAGGCGCGCGTGCTGGACCTCGCGCCAGACTATGTAGCGCCCGCGCCGCGTACCATCACGGCGCTGGGCAAGAGTGCGATGGGCAACCTGCTGTACGCCGGCTGGGCCATGCACGAGGGCGGGGCCATCACCGAGCACGAGGTCCGCATTGCACGCGAGCTGGCGTACGTGCTGTGCGGTGGCGACGGTCCGCCGAGAGTCGTGACGGAGCAGGACATCCTGGACCTCGAGCGCGACGCATTCCTGCGGCTGCTCGGAACGAAGGAGACGCAGGAACGAATTGTCTACACGCTGAAGACTGGCAAGCCGCTGCGGAATTAGTTGGCGCGTGTGTAGAAAGGCAGGTGGAAGCTCGGGAGGTGGGAGCAGGAAGGTGTGGGCCTTGAGGTGTGAGAAGGTGCTCTCCTCAAACCCCATTGCCCAAACCTTGGTCCTCCCGCCTGCCAACCTTCAACCTGCCGTTGAACCCAGTTTTGGAAATGCGGTCCCCGCCATAGCCCGAGGAAGACAGGAAATGCCTGAATCCAATGATGACGTCGTACTCGTTTCCGCGGTTCGCTCCGCCGTTGCCAGGGGCAAGGCGGGTGGCGCCCTGTCCGGAACGCACCCCATCGAACTTTCCGCGCTCCTGATGAAGGAAGCGGTGTCACGCGTCGGCGTGGATCCCGCAATCATCGATGACGTTGCGTGGGGGTGCGCCATGCCGGAGGCGGCGCAGGGACTCAACGTTGCCCGGCTCAGCGCACTGCGCGCGGGGTTTCCTGTCGAGGTGCCGGGCCAGACCGTCAACCGGTTCTGTTCGTCCGGGCTCCAGACCATCGCGAATGGCGCCATGCAGATCATGAGCGGCATGGCGGATGTCGTGCTCGCCGGCGGCATCGAGATGATGAGCCAGGTGCCCATGTCGGGCTATCACGCGCGACTGGATGCGGACGCGATGGAGTCCTACATCGGCATGGGCTTCACGGCCGAGCGGGTGGCGGACCGCTGGAAGGTGAGTCGAGCGGACCAGGATGCGTGGGCGCTGCGCAGCCAGTTGAAGGCGACGGAGGCCATGCGGAACGGCAGCTTCGATGGGCAGATCGTCTCGGTGCCCGTGGAGCGCGTGACGTGGAAGGGCACCGAGAAGCAGGTGCAGACGAGCGCGTTTGCAACGGACGAGCTTCCGCGTGGGGAAACCACGCCGGAGGGACTGGCCAAATTGCGGCCCGCGTTCAAGGCGACGGGAACCGTGACGGCGGGCAACGCGAGCCCCTATTCCGATGGGGCCGCGGCGGTGCTGTTGATGCGTCGTTCGGTCGCCGATGCGCACGGCCTGCGGCCACTCGCCCGATTCGTGAACTTCGCGGTTGCCGGAGTGGACCCGGACATCATGGGCGTGGGCCCGCTCAAGGCGGTGCCCAAGGTGCTGGCGCGTGCCGGCATGGCGCTGGACGACATCGACCTCATTGAATTCAACGAGGCGTTTGCGGCGCAGGTGCTTGCGGTGATGCGCGAGCTGCAGATGGATGAGAACAAGGTGAACGTGAACGGAGGCGCCATCGCGCTCGGTCACCCGCTCGGCGCAACGGGTGCAAAGCTCACCACGCAGCTGGTGCACGAGCTGGCGCGGCGCGGCGGCGGCCACGGGCTGGTGACGATGTGCATTGGTGGCGGGATGGGCGCGGCGGGTATTTTCGAGGTGTATCCCGCTGCGGCGTGACCGGGCGGGTGCCGCGCGCTACGGAATCAGGCGGTATTTCTCCACGCGGAATTCATCGCGTGCCGCCACGCCCGTTGACCCCTTCTTCATCATCTCCTCGATCTCGTTGATCTCGCGCGGCACCTGAGACACCCACTCCACGCCCTGCGTGGTGGCGATGTAATCGTCCTCGATACGCACGCCGATGTTCCTGTACAGCGCCACGGCGTTCCGCGCGCGTGATGCGTACTCGCGGTTGCGCGGGGTATCCGGGATCTCGTCCAGCACGTGTTCGCGGACATACACGCCGGGCTCGATGGTGAACGCGCTGCCGGGCTGGATGCGGCCCGTGAAGTAGTACTGATCCGGGTCGTGCACTTCAAGGCCGATGCCGTGACCGATACCATGCATGTAGAAGAGCTGCAGCTGCGAGCATTGGCGCGGCTGGGGCCCCGCCGCGCAATCGTACGTCGCGTTCGGTGACTCGATGAGGCCCAGCTTCACGAGACCCGCCGCGAGCACGGCGCTCGACGAATCATTCATCAGGCGCGCGACGCTTCCCAGCTTTGCCTGCCGCTCCGCGGCCTTCTGCGCCTCGCGCACCAGCTGGTACACCGTGCGTTGCTCCGGCGAGAACACGCCACTCGCCGGTACGGAACGCGTGACGTCGGCTGCATAGCCCTTGAACGACGCCCCGATATCCATCACCACCATATCAGTCGAACCGATGAACCGGTCGTCCGCATTGTAGTGCAGCGTGGTGGAATTGGGCCCCGATCCCACGATGGTGGAGAACGACGGCCG
>JAYVNZ010000365.1:0-10113 GCA_043758185.1 Gemmatimonadaceae bacterium
CATCGCGGGGTCGCCGCTCACGATGGCAACGCCACCACGCGACTTTCTTCATGTGACAGGTACGCGGCCTCGATGACCTCCAGCCCGGCCACCACGTCCGCCGCTGGTACCGGCTGCGCGGCGCCCTCGCGCACCGCGCGCGCGACACCCGCATAGAACTGCTCGTACGTACCGGCCGCCGTACGCACCACCTCGTTGATGTCGGGCCCAACGATCGAACCCCAGCGCGACTCTGGCTCCTCACCGTAACCGGGATCGCCAGCGCGTAGCCCGGCCTTCAACTGCTCCTCCTGCACGTCCAGCCCGTGCTTCATGTACGCGGCGCGCGACCCGAACACGCTCATGCGCGGGCCCGGCTGGCCGGCCATGGCGCTCATGTACAGGTGCGAGCTCACGCCACTCGCGTGCGTCAGCGCGAGGAACACGTCGTCATTCGTCATCACGCCGGCGTGCCGCGCCATCAACTCTGCATACACGTGGGTCACGCGTCCGAACAGCACCAGCGCCTGGTCTACCAGGTGGGTGGCGATGTCGTGGAGCATGTCCTCGCCGCGTGCGCGACCGTCCACGAGCAGCCAGCCGGGCTTCGGCGTGGGGCGCCACCTGTCGAATCGCGACTCGAACCGGAAGATGCGGCCAAGCGTATCGTCACGCAGCAGGCGCTGGAGCGTGAGGAAGTCGCCGTCCCACCGGCGATTCTGGAAGGGCATGGCAAGGATGCCCTGCTGCTGCGCGATGTTCGCCAGCTCGCGCGCCTGCGCCGGTGTGGCCGAGAACGGCTTGTCCACCACTACGTGCCGCCCCGCCTCGAGCGCCGAGCGCGCGAGCGGATAGTGCGACGCGTTTGGTGAGCTGATCGCGATGAGGTCGAGGCGCGGCGTCATGGCCAGGAGCGCCGCGAGATCCGGCACGACCTGCGCGTCAGGGTACTGTGCCTGCACCGCAGCGCGGCGTGCCGCATCGCTCGTCATCACGGCGCACAGCGCCAGGCCCGGCGTGCGCGCTATGAACGGCGCATGGAACGTGGCGCCGCCCAGCCCGAAGCCGATGAGCCCAACGCGCGTCGGCGCCCTGGTGGTGTCCATGATGGTATTCCCCATGTGGTGAGCCAGGCCCGTGGTGCTCGTGCAACATCCAGCTACTGAACAGGCGCCTGCAACAGCCCCAGCTTGAGTGCCAGCGTCACGTAGTCGGCGCGGTGCGCGAGGTGGAGCTTGTCGTTGATGCGCTGCTTGTAGGTATCCACCGTCTTGGGGCTGATGGACAACTGCTCCCCAATCTCGGGCGCGGTATAGCCGCGCGCGATGAGCTGCATCACGGAGCGCTCACGGTCGGTGAGCCGTTCATAGCGTGCGCGGTCCGACGCATGCTCCTCTCGGCGTCGCGCACCCTGCGCCAGGACCTGCGCGGCCGCGGGCTGCACCCACGGCTCGCCCCGCGCCACCGCGCGCACGGCCTCCACCAGCTCGCGATCGGCCGCGCTCTTCACGAGGTAGCCCGATGCCCCCGCTTCCAGCACGGCCTCCAGGTACGCTTCCTCCGAGTGCATGGTCAGCACGAGCACCCGCGCGCCCTGGTCGCGAGTGGACGTGATCGTTCGCGTGGCCGCGATGCCATCGCCGTCCGCCATGGAAATGTCCATCACCACCACATCCGCCGCGATGCGGCCCAGCAGCGCCACGGCGGCATGCCCGCCGTCGGCTTCGCCCACCACGTCGATGTCCGGATCCGCGCCAAGCACCGCCTTCAGGCCCGTGCGCACGATGGCATGATCGTCAACGAGTACCACTCGAATGGACATCCGTGAATTCTCCTTCCTCAGGTCGTCAGTGGAACCGTGGCCACCACGCGCGTTCCGCGTCGCGGTATGCTGCGGACCGTGAGCCGCCCGTTCACGAGGCCCACGCGTTCGCGCATGGAAAACAATCCCATCCCCGGTCGCCGTTCCTCCGCGAGTGCCACGTCGAAGCCCACGCCGTCGTCCTCCACCTCCAGCACGGCCACCGTGCCGTCGTGGCGCAGCCGCACGGCCACGCGGTGCGCATCGGCATGGCGCCCCGCATTCCGCAGCGCCTCCTGCGCCACGCGGTAAAGCGCTGCCGCAACGGACGGTGGAAGGGGCGGGTCGAACTCGCACGATGTCACCTGGACGTCCATCGTGCCCTGCGCCCGCGCCTGTCGCGCCAGCCACTCCAGTGCCGCGGCAAGACCGAGGTCGTCGAGCACGCGCGGATGCATCGTGTGCGAGAGCGACCGCACTTCCTCCAGCGCTTCGGCGGCGAGCTCGCGCAGCGTGGCGATGCGCGCGTCCAGTGCCGGCGTGGTGCTCTCGCGCGCGGCTGCCCCCAGCTGCAGCATCACCGCGGTCAGGATCTGGGCCGTGGAATCGTGCAGCTCGCGCGCCACGCGCGCACGCTCCTCATCCTGCGCACTGATGACCTGTGCGGCCAGTTGCCGCTCGCGCGCGCGATCATCCGTGAGCCGGTCCAGCAGCGCGTTGAGCGTGCTGCCCACGCGCATCATGTCCCGGTCAGCGAGCGCGCTGGAGGGCACCCGTGCCGTCATGTCGCCGCCACTCAATCGCGAGGCAGTGAGCTCCAGGTCGTTCAGGGGACGCAGCGCCACGAACACCAGGGCGAAGTTCACGATCAGGCTTGCCACGAGCGCAACGCCAAGAATGGACACCACGCTGCCAGGCATGTTCAGCCGGTGCTCTGCCGCCACGCCCACCAGTGCCGACACGACGATCACGAGGTTCGCGCCCGCCAGCTTGGCGAGCAACGGGACACGCAGCACGCGCTCCACGGCAGGCAGCATCAGGCGCGCAGGAAGGGACGCACCAGGCGATCATCCCCGGCGACGAACAGGCGCGCGAGCCCACGTCCCAGGAGCGAGCCGATCACGTTCCCCGTGCCGGAATATCCGCCAATGGCCCACACGCCGCCGCGCACGTCGCGCACGATGGGCAGGTCGTCCGGCGTGTAACTCACGCTCGCCGCCCACCGATGCGTGACCGGTGCCTGCACGCCGAGGCGCTCCCGCAGCCGCCGCTCGAGCGCATCCTGTACCGCAACCGTTGTCGTCGTGTCATGCGTCCACTCCGCGCTTCCGCCAACATCACGCGCGCCGCCCAATGCGATGGTGCCGTCCGGGCGCTGCTGCCAGTAGTCGTACCCCCACCGCGCGTAGACCGGGCGCGGTACGGTCACGTCGCGCGTGGGCGCCGTGGCCAGCATCTGAAGGCGCGCCGTGCGCACCTCGGTCGCAAGCTCTGGCAGCAACGTGTCCAGCGCGCCGTCCACCGCCACCACCACGTGCCGCGCCGCGATGCGTCCCGCCGCGGTACGCACAGCGCCCGGCGAGACATCCACCACCGGCGATCGCTCGAACAGCAGGGCACCATCACCCACGGCTGCAGCTGCCATGTCGAGGCAACGCGCGAGGGGCTGAAAGGTTCCGTCGCCGTGCACCAGGATGCCGCGTCCTTCAGGCCCATCGTACGCCTCGGCCGGCAGGTTATCCGCGCGCATCGCTTGCAGCTGTCGCTCGCAGTCGGTCTCCTCCGCGGGAGATTCCGCGATGCGCAGCGATCCCGTGCGATTCACCATCGCCGGCATGTCCGTCGCGATGCGCTCCATTTCCTCGAGCGTCGCCATGTACATCCTGCGCGCGGCCTCCCTGCCGAAGCGACCCACCGCGTCGTGATAGAACGGCGCGAGGCCGGCCAGCAGGAAGCCTCCATTGCGTCCCGCCGCGCCGCCGCCGATGTCGCCGGCATCCACTCCCACGACGCGTGCACCCAGCCGCACCGCTTCGCGCGCGCAGGCGAGGCCGGAGCCGCCCAGGCCAACCACGCAGACGTCCGCGCTCACATCCCCCGCGAGCGGTGCAAGGCCGAGTGCCGCGCCCGTGGCCCACAGCGACGTACCGCTGGCTGGGGTCATTCCAGCCCGTCGCGGATCGCGCTACTCGAAGTCGAGCGCAAGGTCCAGCGCCGGCGCGGAATGCGTGAGTGCGCCCACCGAGATCCAGTCCACGCCGGTCTCCGCAATTGCGCGCACCGAATCCAGGTTCACCCCGCCAGACGCCTCCACGAGGGCACGGCCACCCACCAGCAGCACGCATTCGCGCATCGTGGCCGTGGACATGTTGTCGAGCATCACGATGTCGGCGCCGGCGACAATCGCCGCCTGCACCTGCTCCACGCGGTCGCACTCTACCTCCACCTTCGTACCCACGGGCGCGAGGTCCCGCGCGCGGCGCACGGCGAGCCCAACGTCGCCATCCACGGAGGCGAGATGGTTGTCCTTGATCAGCACAGCCGTGGACAGGTTCAGCCGGTGATTCGCACCGCCGCCGGCGCGCACGGCATACTTCTCGAGCAACCGCCAGCCTGGCGTGGTCTTCCGCGTGTCCAGGATCTTTGCGCGCGTGCCGCGCACGGCGTCCACATAGCGCGCCGTGATGGACGCCACCCCCGAGAGCCGCTGCATGAAATTCAGCGCCACGCGCTCCGCCGCCAGCAGCGCGCGCGCATGCCCCGACAGGTAGAGCACCGAGTCACCGGGCTGCAGCCGCGCGCCGTCCTCGCTGTCCACGCGCATGGTCACCTTGGGGTCCAGCGTGCGGAATGCCTCCAGCGCCAGTGCCACGCCGCATTGCACGCCATGCGCGCGAGCCACCAGCCTCCCTCGCGCGTGCCGGTCCGACACCACCGTTGCAATGGTGGTGAGGTCGTTGAACGCGCCATCCTCGTCAAGCGCGCTCTTCACCAACGCGTGCAACTCCACCTGCGCATACGGAAACCTGAGCATTCCCACGCTGCCCACCGCCGGCATGCTCAGTGGCGTGATCGTACGCGGCGTGCTGGTGCGGTCATGGTCGTGAGGCTGCATCGTCATGGCATGCTCCGCGTGCGGGTCGGACGCTCGGTGCCTGCGTGGCTACTCGCCTGGGTCGGTTGACGCGGGCACTGGACTCAACGGATGCTGTCCTCCAATGGCCACCATGCGCTCGATGGCCAGTCGCGCGCGATCCGCGATGGCCTGGGGCACCGTGATGCGGTGTTCCATTCGCTCGAGCGCGCGCTTCACCTTGGGCAGCGTCGTCACCTTCATGTATGCGCACGACGCCCGCTCGTTCGCGGCAAAGAATCGCTTCGCGGGATTTTCGCGCCGCAACCGGTGCAGGATGCCCACCTCCGTCGCCACGATGAACTCGTCGGCATCCGACAGGGCAGGCCGCTGAATCATCCCTTCCGTGGACAGGATCTGCACGCCCTCCGGATCCACCTCCCCCGCCGACATCGCCTCGAGCACGCTCGTGGAACACCCGCACTCGGGATGGATCAGGAATTCCGCCTGCGGATGCAGCGAACGCTGGAGACGGATGTCTTCCGGATCGATGCCCGCATGCACATGACATTCCCCCATCCAGATGTGCATGTTGTCGCGCCCTGTGAGCCGCTGCACGTGCGCGCCAAGGAACATGTCCGGACAGAACAGGATCTCCGTGTCGGCTGGAATCGCGTTCACCACGTCCACCGCATTCCCCGACGTGCAGCAATAATCGCTCTCCGCCTTCACCTCCGCCGTGGTGTTCACGTACGACACCACCACGGCACCCGGGTACTCGGCCTTCCAGGCGCGGAGCTGCTCGGCATTGATCATCGAGGCCAGTGAACAGCCCGCCGCCAGGTCGGGCAGCAACACCGTCTTCTGCGGAGAGAGCACAGCGGCCGTTTCCGCCATGAAGTGCACGCCACAGAACACGATGACGTCGGCACTCGTCTTCGCCGCCTCGCGCGACAGGCCAAGGGAGTCGCCGACGTAGTCGGCCACGTCCTGCACTTCGGCGCGCTCGTAGTTGTGCGCGAGGATCACGGCGTTCTGTTCGCGGGCGAGTGCCTTGATCTCGCCCTGCAGCTGTGCGATCTGCTCCTCTGGGGTGCGGACCGCGGTCTGTCTCGTTCCCATCACCGGAAACTAATGGGCATCCGCACCGCGCGTGAGCCATCTCGGCTGGCGTTCCCGCACCCCGGTCGGCATACTCGGTGATACAGTCGTACACGAACCCCCACGGGAGTCTGCATGCTCAAGGAATTCAAGGCCTTCGCGATGCGTGGCAATGTGCTGGACCTCGCGGTCGCCCTCGTGATCGGCGCGGCATTCGGCAAGGTCGTGACGTCGTTCGTGGCAGACGTCCTCATGCCACCCGTGGGGACGGTGCTCGGCAAGACGGACATGTCGAACCTGTTCATCGACCTCTCTGCCACGAAGCACGCCACCCTGGCGGAGGCAAAGGCTGCTGGCGCCGCCACGATCAACTATGGGTTGTTCCTGAATGCCATCATCGACTTCCTGATCGTGGCATTCGCCATCTTCCTGATCGTGCGGGCGGTGAACCGCTGGCAAGCGCCGAAGACTGTGGTGGACGCGCCGAAGATGCGCGAATGCCCGTTGTGCCTGTCATCGATTCCCGCGAAGGCGACGAAGTGCATGCACTGTACGTCGGTGGTGGCAGCCGCGTGACGGAGTGAGCGGCCCGGCCACGCTACCGCGTGGCTACCAGTACCGCTTGCAGCAGCTGGTCCGGATCCACCGGTTTGGACAGGAATCCCACCGCTCCCAGTTCCTTCGCCTGCTCCGGCAGCGCCGCGTCCGTGCTGCCCGTGATGACCACGACGGGAATTGCCTTGGTCTTCGAGAGATTCTTCAGCCGCTTCAACACTTCCATGCCCGTGCCGCCCGGCATGTTGATGTCGAGAAGCACCAGGTCCAGCGGCTGGCGCATGGCGTTCATCATGGCCTGCATCGAGTCGAAGGCGGGAATGCACATGTGCCCCGCTTCCTTGAGGATGCCGCACAGCATCGCGGACAGCACCTTGTCGTCGTCGGCCACCAGGATGTTCATATGTTGGTGTGCGGTGGGTGGAACGGCTGCAGCGTCAGCTGCTGAGCAGCGAGCGGCTGCGTGCGGTGTGTCTGAGCACTCCTCCAGAAGGTAGGACGCGGTGCGCCGTCCCGCGAATCCGCACCAACCGTCACGTCTCGATGTGCCGCCCCCGCCAGTTCGCACTGGATCGCGGAAAGTCGCTCCGATAATGTCCGCCTCGCGACTCCTTCCTCCGCAGCGCCCCCTCCACGATGCGCTGCGCCGTCTGCACCAGGTTGAGCTCCTCGGTGGCGCCATCCGGCAGGCGCTCCTCGATCTCGTCCAGCTCCAGCATTGCGGTTCGCAGCCCCTTGGCCGTCCGCGAGATGCCGGCGTGCATCCACATCACCGCCCGCACGCGATCGGCTGCCACCTGCGCCGCACCACGATCCGGCAGCGGCGGCACTGCCCATTTCTTCACGGCCGGCAACTGCTTCAACGGCGACACCCCCGCCAGGTCGCGTGCCACGCGCTCCGCGAAGACCAGGCCTTCCAGCAGCGAGTTCGACGCCAGCCGATTGGCACCATGCACACCCGTGCGCGCCACCTCGCCGACGGCGTACAGGCGCGGCATGCTCGAGTGGCCGTTCAAGTCCGTGACCACGCCACCCATCATGTAATGCGCCGCCGGCGTCACGGGGATGAGGTGCTTGCGCGGGTCGATGCCGCGCGCTGCGCACAGCGCGAAAATGCCTGGAAACCGCTTCGCGAATCCGCGCCCGAGCTTTCGCGCGTCGAGATAGACCTGGTGCTTTCGCTGCTCGCGAAAGATCGCACGCGCCACCACGTCACGGGGCGCCAGCTCGGCCTTGGCATGCACCTGCACCATGAACCGCTCGCCCCTCTCGTTCACCAGGATGGCACCCTCGCCGCGCACCGCCTCGCTGATGAGCGCGAGCGGATTTTCCGGCGTATCCAGCGCCGTGGGGTGGAACTGCACGAACTCCATGTCCGCCAGCGTCACGCCGGCGCGGTGCGCAATGGCGTACCCGTCGCCCGTGGCCACCACTGGATTGGTGGTGTAGCGATACACCTGGCCGCAGCCTCCCGTGGCCAGCACCGTGGCGTCCGCAATGATTTCCACCGGCTTTCCCGCGACGCTCGCCCGCACACCAATGCAATCGCCGCGACGCACGATGAGGTCGAGCACACGCGCGCGCTCGAGTACGGTGATGCGCTTGCTCTTCCGGACGCGCGCGATGAGCGTGCGCGCCACCTCGGCTCCGGTCTGGTCGCCATGCGCGTGCACGATGCGGTTGGCTGAATGCGCAGCCTCGAGGCCGAGCAGCAGTTCGCCCTTGGGGTCGAGGTCGAACTCCGCGCCCGCCGTCTGCAGCTCGCGCACCCGTGCCGGCCCCTCTTCCACCAGCACCTGCACCGCCGCCGCATCGCACAGCGCGGCGCCCGCGGCCAGCGTGTCCTGGCGATGCAGCTTCGGCGAATCGCCCGCGCCGAGCGCTGCCGCAATGCCCCCTTGGGCATAGGCGGTGGCGCTGTCGAACAACGACCGCTTGGTGAGCAGGAGCACGCTGCCGTGCTCGGACGCACGCCACGCGGCGTGCAGGCCGGCCACGCCGCTGCCGACGACGAGGAACCGGGTGCGGATGCGCTGGATCATGAGGGGAAGCTAGCATCTGTCTGGCTGGCTGGCTGACCCCTGGATGTCTTTCAGTCTGACGGTCTGACCCGCATCGCGCCTTCGGCGCTCGCTCGTCTGACAGCGGGTCGCTCTGTACGTCAGTCATGATCCACACCACCTGGTCGCCTTGGCGCACGACCGAGTTGTGTAGATCGTGACCGACGGACCAACAGACCCGCTGTCAGACGAGGCGCGGGCGAAGCCCGCCGCCGGGTCAGACTGTCAGACTGACCGACTGCAGCGGCGCGCTTGCCGCCGCTGGCCCCCCGAACGACTTTTCCCGCACATGCGCAAGCTGCTCATCCTCGTGGCCGTCCTCATCGCCGTCCACGCTGCCCTCCTCTTCGTCCATCCCTCCGGTGCCGCCGTCCCCCCAACGGGCGACGCGGTCGACGTCGGCATCGTGTTCGACCTCGGTGGACGCGGCGACAAGTCCTTCAACGACGGCGCGTACATTGGCGCCGAGCGTGCCGCCAAGGAACTGGGAGTGCGCGTCCGCTTCGTCGAGCCCGGCGAAAGCTCGGACCGCGAGGCCGGACTCCGGCTGCTCGCGGCAGAGGGCATGGACCTCGTCATCGGCGTCGGCTTCATCTTCACCGACGACCTCACCCAGCTCGCGAAGGAATACCCGAACACCCGCTTCGCCGGCGTGGACTACTCCGTCGCGCAGGACAAGGACGGCAAGGCCATACAGCCCCCGGCCAACCTGGCCGCACTCAAGTTCCGCGAGGAGCAGGGCTCGTTCCTGGTCGGTGCCATCGCGGCACTCATCGGCAAGTCGAAGAAGATGGGCTTCGTGGGCGGCATGAACTTTCCCCTCATCCACAAGTTCGAGATGGGCTATACTGCCGGCGTGAAGGCGGTCTGCCCGGACTGCGAGGTGGTCGTACAGTATGCCGGCGTCACTCCCGAGGCGTTCCGCAATCCAGGCAAGGGCAAGGAACTCGCCCTCAGCCAGTACCAGCAGGGCGTCAACGTCATCTTCCACGCGTCGGGCTCCACCGGCCTCGGCGTGTTCGAGGCTGCGCGACAGACAGGCAAGCTCGCCATTGGCGTGGATGCGGACCAGTTCAAGGAAGCCCCGGGCTATGTGCTCACCAGCATGGTGAAGCGCGTGGACAACGCGGTGTTCGACGCCATCAGGCGCGTCAGGGAGAATCGCTTCCAGGGGGGCATCTACCAGTACGGCCTCGCCGAGGACGGCGTGGGCTACGTATATGACGCGAACAACACCCGGATGATTTCCACCGCCGTGCGTGCGCGCGTGGAAGCCTTGAAGGCCGACATCGTGGCGGGCCGCATCACCGTGCCAAGCACCAGATGACCGCCCCCGCCATCCGCCTCACCGGCATCGACAAGTCATTCGGACCCGTCAGGGCCAACCGCGGCGCAGAACTGGAGGTCGCGCCGGGCGAGATCCACGCGCTCGTTGGCGAGAACGGCGCCGGCAAGTCCACGCTCATGCGCGTGCTCAGCGGCGCATACGCCCCGGAGGCTGGCCGCGTGGAGGTGAACGGCCACGACGTCACCGGCTGGTCCAC
>JAYVNZ010000366.1:0-8891 GCA_043758185.1 Gemmatimonadaceae bacterium
ATTTCGCCCGACAGCGCGCACTCGATGAGCCCGCGCATCTCGAGCGTGCTGACCGCCGACATGCCCTCGTGCGCTGGCAGGCCTGATCTTGTACACAGCGTATCCAGGTCCGCCGCTCCGTGCGCGAGCGCGTCCCACATCCGACGCTCGCCACTGCCCTCGGGAATTTCAGCGAGCCTGATTGGTGACGTGAGTCCCATGAGCGCCAGGGCATCCGCGACAGAGGCAATCATCGTTGCGCCATCGCGAAGGAGTTCGTTGCTACCCTGCGCCTGCGGCACGTCGATGGGACCTGGCACGGCGGCAACCGTTCGCCCCAATTCCTCCGCACGCGTCGCCGTGTGCAGCGCGCCACTCTTGAATCCCGCTTCAACGACGATGGTGACGGACGCGAGAGCCGCGATGATGCGATTGCGCAGCGGGAACGAGCCGCCGTGCGCCGCGGCGGACGGTTCGATCTCGGAAACCAGCAGTCCACGGACGCCGATGTCTGCCTGCAGCGACGCGTGCGCCTTCGGATAGACGACGTCCAGGCCGGTTCCCAGCACGGCACAGGTGGCGCCATCCGTGCCCAGTGCACCACGGTGCGCCGCCGCATCCACGCCGCGCGCAAGACCGCTGATGACGCACGCGCCCGCCTGCGCCAGCCTGCGTGCCAGCTCCGCCGTGACGCGCTCGGCGTACGGCGTCGCGCGTCGCGTTCCGACGATCGCCACGCACGGACGCGTCAACAGCGCAAGGTCTCCACGCACCCAGATGCGCCGCGGTGGCGAAGGCAAGTCGTTGAGGGAAGCAGGATACTCGCCATCAGTCCGCCGTATTTCACGGCACTCCGCGGTGGCGACAGTCACTGGGTCACCACAGACGGTTCGGCGGACGATTCCACCGGCTCAGGGCAGCGCAATATCCTTGACCGGCGCCAATGACGCCTTCTTCATCGCGAGCAATTGGCGCCACCACGCGAGCTTCAGTTCCTCAAGGCCCGTGCGCGCGGCCGCGGAGATGGCGTACACCCCGAACGCGCCCGCAGCCTCGATAGGCGCCGGCTCGTCTTCGCCGAGCAGGTCCATCTTCGTGAAGACGACGCAATGCGGCTTGTCCGCGAGTTCCGCCGAATACTGCGCGACCTCGTTACGCAGCTGGTCATACTCGGCCTGCCAATCCAGCGAGTCGATGGAAATGAGGAACGCGAGCAGGCGCGTGCGCTCGATGTGGCGAAGGAACGTGAGGCCGAGGCCCTTGCCCTCGTGGGCGCCCTCGATGATGCCGGGGATGTCTGCCACGACGAAGGTGCGGCTATCACTCATCTGCACCACGCCCAGGTTGGGAGCAAGCGTGGTGAATGGGTAGTCGCCAATTTTCGGTGTGGCCGCACTGATCACCGAGAGCAACGTGGACTTTCCCGCGTTGGGCTGTCCCACCAGCCCGATGTCGGCAATGAGCTTGAGTTCCAGTTCGATCGTGAAGAGTTGCCCTTCCTCGCCGGGCTGCCACTCACGTGGACTGCGGTGCACCGACGTGGCGAACCAGCTGTTGCCCTTCCCTCCGCGACCGCCCTTTGCGAGGATGAAGGTGTCGCCGTCCTCCAGCACTTCGCCGATGATCTCGCCCGTATCGTGGTTCCGGACCACCGTACCCGGAGGAACGGGTAGCGTGATGTCCGCACCGGAGTGCCCCGTCATGTTGGACCCGCTGCCATGCACGCCCCGCTCTGCTTCCCACTGGTCGCGGTAGCTGTAGTCCAGCAGGGTGGCCAGGTTACTGTCGGCGCGCAGAATGACATCCCCTCCCTTGCCTCCGTCGCCGCCATCGGGTCCGCCAAGCGGGGCGAATTTCTCACGACGGAAGCTTGCGATGCCCGAGCCGCCGGAACCGGCGGTGACACGGACGATGACGCGATCGATGAACATCCTGATGGTCTGGCGAAGGTAAGGTGCGTCAGGCGAGTGAGCGTCACCGCTCGACTGCCGAGCGCATCAAAAGTGCGCACGATGGAAGTTACCCGATGCGTGCATGGCGGGTGGGAGCCAACCGCGCGGCCAAAATCATGTCCTTCACGTCGTTCAGGACGACAGCCTCACCACACTACGCCGAGATGGAACGCACTTCGCCCACGATCTCGCCGCGCGTATTGCGCAAGGTGCGACGCGCGAACTCCGCAAGGCGCGGCGGCAGCTCCCGCGGGAGGGCGCCAAAGTGCTGCAATGCCGCAATCACGGCGGGAAACTGGGCGCGCTGCGCGCCGCATTCCACCTTGAACGCCATGCCGATGCCTTCATCGACGATGGCCACGGAATGCACACCCTCTGCACCGACCTTGGCGATCACCCGTCCCTCGGTTGCCTCGATGATTGCGGAGTCGAACCTGTCGCTTCCCCCAACGAGAAAGGGACGAGTCTGCATGGCGTGCACGATCCGCGAGGGGACATCGTGCGACCGGCGCGCAGCGTCTGCGAGGCGGGCGTATGCGGTGGCCATGGCATGGAGTGGCAACGCGAACACCACCACGCCGCACCCGTCGATCGCCCGACCGATGTCGCCTGCCGCCATTCCGCTCCATCGCGCCACTTCGGTAAGGCATTCCTGCTGGACCGGGTGTTCGTCGGCTTCGTATCCCTCAGTGGCATACCCCGCCGTACGCGCGCGCCCGAGCATCGCGGCGTGCTTCCCCGAGCAATTGTTGTGCAGTCGCGTTGGGCGATCGTTGCTCTCGCGCAGGATCTTCAACCCGCGGTTGGAAAGCGGGTCGTGCGGCCCGCACGCGAGGTCGCCCTCCTCCAGGCCCATGGAGGCCAGCATACCCTGGGCAATGGCCACGTGCTCGGGCTCGCCTCCGTGCGATCCGCAGGCCAGCGCGAGTTGATCGTCGCCCCAGCCCAGGGTGTCGAACCCTCCGGACTCGACCAGTGGCATGATCTGGAAGGGCTTGGCGCACGAACGCCAGTGCGTGACCAGTGCGGGGTTGCGGGTGCTCGCGATGAGTGTTCCCGACGCGTCGGCGACGGCCGCGTGCACCTGGTGCAACGACTCGACTTGCGCACCGCGGGTAACGACGACATCGAGTGAAAAATGATCCAAGTGCACGCCCCGATTACCGGTCTGGAGAGCGAAAGCTAAACTGTTGACGGCGTCAAGGGCGCTCGCGACGCGCCGTCAGCAGCAGGCCGGCGAACACAACGGCTCCCCCAATGAACGTGGCCGGCGCTGGAACCTCCCGGATGCCTGGCAGCATCGCGGCGATGAGCGTGGCCCCGACGGGCTCACCCAGCAGGGTCAGGTTGACGACGTACGCGGGTGCATGCTTGAGCGCCCAGTTGAGCCCCGTGTGCCCGAGCAGCATCGGACCGAGCGCCAGCGCCGCGAAAATGGCGAGCTCGCGCGGTGGTTGGGGCGCGAGCGGTGCCTGCGTCAGCGCGATGAGCAGCAGCAGCGCAACGAGGCATGCGCCGTAGACAATGCCCACGTACGCCCAGATGTCGAGCGCGGAGCGCAGGCGGCGCCCCGCAACGAAATAGATCGCCGCCGTCAGTGCGCCGAGCAGCGCCAGCAGGTCACCCAGCCAGGCACGTGGATGGGCGGCCGGCGTATCCACCGTGGCGGAAAAGTCCGGCGACGCAACGACCAGCGCTCCGAGCATGGCGATCGCGATGCCGATCCACTGCCGGCGCGACGGCGCCTCGTGGAGCCAGAACACCGAGAGGAGCGCCACCACCACCGGCTGGGTATTTACCAGCACGACGGACGCGGCAACGCTCGTGAGCGTGATGGAGGTGTTCCAGCTCCAGAAATGCAAGGCGAGCATTCCGCCGGCACCCGTGGCGATGGCCACCTCGCTCCGCGTGAGACAACGCCACTGTCGCCATTGGCCGGTGACGGCGAGCGCCACGGTGATGACGACCAGCGAAAACCCTACGCGCCAGCCGGCGATGGCGAGCGGATGTGCGTGCGAGAGGCGGACAAGTGGGCCGGACAGTGACACACCGAGCAGCGCCAGCGCCAGAACCACAGGCGCCCGGCGGTCACGCTCGGCGTGTACGCTGGTCACGCGACGCGTGGCGTCATCGCCTCGCGATGGCGATGATGGCGACGAGGCTCGCCACGATCTGCGACACGGTGGCGACGATGGCCGCGTAATCACGCTTGTCCGCCGGATCACGAACGGGGACCGTGACCACCGCGCCGGCACCCGGTACAGGCACGTCCTTGGGGATCAGGAATCCGCGACTGCGAATGCTCTCCAGCTTGCCGCTCGCCTGCGTCACGTACGCGCGATCCTGGTCGGCATCGCGCGACGGGCCACCGGACGCACCGATGTAGTAGTAGATGTCCCGACCCGGTGCGAACGTGACGTTCGCGGGCGCGTTGACGGCGCCCTGTACACGCACGATGGGGTTGTACCGCAGGATGATGATCTCGTCACCATCCTCGAGGACCAGATTGTCGCGCGACGACGTGTCCTTCAGCACGAGGGCGAGATCGAGCCCCACGCGGCCATTGGTGGCCCGCTGCGTGATGAGCGAGTCCTGCGTCCTGGTGGTCGCGATATCCGACGACACACGACTGGCGACAGATCCACGCCGTGTGAAGGAGATGGCATCCGACTGTGCTTCTTCCGTGAGGCCACCTGCACGCTTCAACAGGTCGCTCAGCCGCTCGCGCTTGTGCGTAAGCGCGTAGGAACCCGGGGATCGCACCTCTCCGCCCACCGTCACGGTACGCAGGTATTCGAAATTTTCCTGGCGCAGGATCAACACGTTATCGTACGGCTCCAGCGGCACGTCCGGCGCGTTTGTCGTCGTGGCGGCAAGTCCCGGCGCGCCATTGTACGCGATGCCCGGCTGGCGCTCGAACACGTATGACGAGTCGAGCGGCACGCGAATGGTCACGGCCGTCTGCCCACGCGACCGGTCTGCCGGCAGCCGCGCGATTTCAGCTTCGCGAAGCGATGCCCCTTCCTTCATGCCGCCGCCAAGGAGGACGAGATCCCGAAGGGTCATGCCGTTGCGGAAGGGGTACCGCCCTGGCGCGTTGACGAAGCCCACCACGGCCACATAGCGGAGCGGACGAAACGCCGTCAGGGAGAACACGCGAATCTGGTCGTCTTCCTGCAACGGAAAGTCATCCAGCACCGCGCCGGTGGTATCGCGCAGCCGTCCGCGCAACTGGATGCGCGTGGAGTCACTCAGCAGGCGCGTCACCAGGACCTCGCCGAGATAGCTGTCCGCCTTCACGCCCCCCGCAGCGCGAAGCGCATCGGCGAGCTTCATTCCAGGCGCGAGCCCTTGCGGACCCGGCGTGTTGACGTTCCCCACGACGTTGATGCGGTTCCGAACACGATCGGCCACCGCGAACACCCGTACCACATCGCCATTCTGTATGGCGGCAGCGGGCAGGATGGCCCCCGCCGCCCCCGGCGACGAGACGTCGATCGTCATGCGCTCGCGGCCAAGCGCGGTACGCTCCGCCGCGGGGATGATGCGCTCGACGAGCACATGCCGCTGCGCCGCGAGCGCAGTGAATCCGCCGGCCGCCGCAACGAGCTGGACGAGTGTCTCACCCGGCTTGAGCTCATACGTGGCGGGCCGGATCACCTCGCCCACCACCCGCGCGCGCGGTCCGTGCACCGCGACGAACACGATGTCGCCGGATTGCAGGCGGACGTCATGCGATGCATCGCCGCGCAGCAGGTAGTCGTAGACGTCGAGCACCTCGACGGTGCGCCCGCCTCGCCGTACCTCGACATGACGCAGCGAGCCATTCACGGTGGGTCCGCCTGCGGCATAGAGCGCCGTGAGCGCAGTCCCTGCGCTCGACACGGTGTAACTGCCTGGACGCTGGACGTCGCCCGCAACGAACACCTGGTTGGATCGCAGCCGCGCCACGTTCACCGAGAATCGCGTCGAGCCACCGCCACGGTGAACGCCGGAGTAGACGCGACCCAGCCGCTGGTAGAGCAGGTTGTCCAGCTCGCCCAGGGTGAGGTTGTTGACGTAGATCTGTCCGACCTGCGGGATGACGACGAATCCTTCGCGCGTGACGTCGAGCGCGTACGAATTCTCCACGTCGCCGGTCAGGATGAGCACGAGGCGGTCGCCGGGACCGAGGCGATAGCCGGCGTCAACGGGACCAGCGAGGTTGGGCTCGAACTGGGTAGTCGAGCCGCGAAAGAGGTCGAGACCAAAGATCACGAAACCGGAATCCGGACTGACCACGAGGCGGAGGACCGAATCCCGCACGATCGGATTCCTGATGGTATCGAGCCGGAAGGGGGACTGGATACGGTGGAGGATGGCCGTGTCGGGCCGAACCGTTCGCCTGGACCCCAGTGAATCCGGCCTGTTCAACTCCGTGCTGTCGGCGATTCCCAGCTCCTGCAGCGCGCGCAGCACGGTGGCACTGGGCGCGACGGCCTCGCCGGTGGACCCGGGGAGATAGCTGTCGAGCAGGTCCTCGGGGTAGCCGTCGGCGCGCAGGCGCGCGTGCACCTGTTCCTTCGTGAGGCCGTCGGTGATGAAGCGCTGCCGGAGCTGCGCGACAAGGTCCGGGCGGTTCTGCAGCACCGCCTGCGCCTGATCCGGCGTGGGCCGCACAGTCGGGCTCTGGGCCTGCAGCCCAAGGGCAAGGAAAAAAGAAGCGGCCACCAGGGGCGACCGCAGTGCACGAAGGCTGATCACGTTTCGCCTGCGGGTTGACGATGCGCGCGCGCCCGAGCGGCGGTGCTGCGAGTGGTCGCGCAGGGACTCGAACCCAGGACCTCTGCTGTGTGAAAGCAGCGCTCTAACCAGCTGAGCTACGCGACCGGACACACCATGCCGAACTCGACATAGAACGTCTATTTTAGTGGCGGGAAACTGTTGGGGCAAGTGCTGTGATCAGAACACCTTGATCACGCCCTTCGTGTACTTGCTCGGGTCCTTCCGCACATCTGCAAGGATGGCCGAGAGGTCGCTCACGAGCTTGTTGAGCTGGTCGTAGAGCGTCTGGTCGGTAATGAACTTGCCGACAGTACCCTGCCCGCCCGAAAGCGCCTTCATGAGCGAGTCGGCGCCCTTCGTGATACCCACCATGTTGTGATACAGCGTGGTATCACGCAGCAGCTTGCCGGCGGTTCCCTTGCTCGAATTGATGGAGACCACGAGCGAGTCCGTGGAGCTGATGACCCCAATGAGCCTGTTGTACATGGTGGGATCGTTGAGCAGCTTGCCCACCGTGCCATTGGGATTCTGGAAGCTCGCGAGCATCGTGTTCGCCCGGCCCAGCGTGCTGTTGAGCTGGTCGTAGAGCGCGCGGTTGGTCACGAGCTGGCCAAGTGTGCCCTGTCCCTTCACGATGCCGCCGGTAATGGCGTGCAGGTCCTTCGTGAGCGCAACCATGTCCGTGACCGCGGCGCTCGCCTGCGCAATCACCGCCTCGTAATCGAGCGACTGGGCGATGCGCACTGTGTCGCCCGGGACCAGGACTGCCGCCTTGGGCGTGCCCGGCGTGATGTCGAACACCTTGTCGCCGAGCAGCCCGAGCGTCCGCAGCTTTCCCTTGGAATCGCGGCGGATCTGCTCACGGACATTCTCGTCGATGGCGAGCGTCAGCTTCAGGTTGCGCGTGGTGTCACTGTCGACGGGCAGGAAGTCGATGGTCTTGACGGAGCCGGCGAGCTGGCCGGCCACCATCACCGAGCCGCCCGCCTTCAACCCGTTGGCATCGGGCAGGTAGGCGATGAGCTCGTACCGCTTCGCGAACAGGTTCGCCGCCTCGCCGAGCTTGTAGATGGCCACGCCGATCACAGCCAGAGCCAGGAGGATGACGAGACCGACGCGAAGCTGGTCCCACGTAAGGGTCGATGAGCGTTTCATGACGTCATTAGCCGCCGAGGAAGTCGCGAAGGTATTTGTCGTCGGACGCGGCCATCTCTTCCGGCGTCCCAAAAAAGACAATGTGCCGATTGTTCAACACCGCAACCTTGGTTGCCATGCGGAACACGGAGCGAATATCATGCGACACGACCACGCTCGTGACGTTGAGCTCGCGCTGGAGCTTCATGATGAGCCGGGTGATGGTGCCCGTGGTGAGTGGATCGAGGCCGGATGTGGGTTCGTCATACAGCATGATGTGCGGGTTGTCCGCCATCCCGCGGGCGATGCCCACTCGCTTGCGCATGCCGCCTGACAGTTCCGAGGGAAGCTGATCCATCACGCGGTCTGGGTCGAGGTCCACGAACTGGAGCTTTTCACGCACCCGTGCCTCGATCTCCTCATCGGTCAGCTCCGTGTGCTCCCGGAGCGGATAGGCGATGTTCTCGAAGACGGACATCGAGTCGAAAAGCGCGGCGGCCTGGAACACCATGCCCATGGTCTGCCGTACCTCGAGCGCTTCCTCGAAGTTGAGTTCCGTGATGTTCTTGCCGCCAATGCGCACGGCGCCCTTTTCGGGGACCAGCAGCCGAAGGATCAACTTGAGCGTCGTGCTCTTGCCCGTGCCGGATTCTCCAACGATGCAGATGGTCTCGCCCTGACGGGCAACGAAGGAGACGTCCTCGAGGATGGGTGTGTCGAACGCAAGAAAGACGTGATCGAGCTCGATGACCGCCTCGGACTCGCCACTCCGTTCCTTCTCGGCCTCACGTGCCTCATTCTCGGGAGCGTCTTCCGCCAGCTGGTCGCGGATGGCCGCGCGCACCGTTTCCGGCTTGCGCTCGGCGACGCGTCGGCCTCCCCCGCGCCGATCCGCCTCACCCTTCTGGTCCGTCGTGGGCTTCTGGTCCGGTGCCGGCGGCTCTGCGTCGCCGGGCTTCGTGTCGTCTCGCGATTCGTCCGTCATGGCGCGAACAGCGAGAGGAGAATCTGCGTCAGGAAATAATCGACGATAAGGATGAGGATGCTCGAGAGCACCACGGT
>JAYVNZ010000367.1:0-5628 GCA_043758185.1 Gemmatimonadaceae bacterium
CGCGGCCTCCACACCCTCGGCTGGGAGCTGCTCTCCACCGGCGGCACGGCCAAGGCACTGCGCGAGGCAAACATTCCCGTGCGCGATGTCAGCGACGTCACCCAGTTTCCCGAGATGCTCGACGGGCGCGTGAAGACGCTGCATCCCGCGGTGCATGGCGGCCTGCTGGCGCGGCGCGACCTGCCCGAGCACATGGCGGCCATCGCGGAGCATGGCATTGCGCCCATCGATCTCGTGGCGGTCAACCTCTATCCCTTTGCGCAGACGGCAGCGCGGAAGGGCGTCACGCCGGAGGACGTCATCGAGCAGATCGACATCGGCGGGCCGAGCATGCTGCGCTCGGCGGCCAAGAATTTTGCGAGTGTCACCACCGTCGTCGACCCGGCAGACTATGTGGAGGTGCTGGCGATGGTGTCGGGCACGGACGATCAGCTCGACGCGCGCCGCCGCCTCGCGGCCAAGGTGTTCGAGCACACAGCCGCCTATGACTCCGCCATTGCGGCCTGGTTTGCCGGGCAGCGGAAGGAGTCGTTCCCGGAGCGTACCTGCCTGCCATTGCAGAAGCAGCAGGCACTGCGCTACGGGGAGAATCCGGGCCAGGCGGCGGCGTTCTACGTCGAGCGACCCGGCGCCGGGCTCGCCTCGTTGGTGCAGCGCGGCGGCAAGGAGTTGTCGTTCAACAACTTGCTGGATCTGGAAGGTGCACTCCTGGCCACCGAGCCGTACGGCGAGGAGACCTGCTGCGCCATCATCAAGCACACCACGCCGTGCGGGCTCGCAACCGGCGCGACTGCCCTCGACGCCTACCGCAAGGCGCTGGCATGCGACCCGGTCTCGGCGTTCGGCTCGGTGATCTCGTTCACCGCCCCCGTTGACGATGCGACCGCCGACGCGGTGTCCAGCCTCTTCGTGGAGTGTGTCGTCGCCCCGAAATTCAGCGCGGGCGCACTCGAGATCCTGGGCCGCAAGAAGAATCTCCGCGTACTGGAGGGCCGAGCACGCTGGCCAACGGGCGCGCTCGATTACAAGCGGGTGCGCGGCGGGCTCCTGGTGCAACAGCGGCCGCCAACGGTGATCGACCAGCAGGGCTGGACCATTGTGTCCAAGCGTCAGCCGACAGCAGAGGAGTTGCGCGACCTGCTCTTTGCCTGGCGTGCCGTGGCCAGCGTCAAGTCCAATGCCATCGTGCTTGCCCGCGACGGCGCCACCATCGGCATTGGCGCCGGACAGATGTCCCGCGTGGATGCCGCGTTCCTGGCCGTGCACAAGGCGACCGGCGCCGGCCACGCCACTGCCGGATCAGCACTCGGATCCGACGCCTTCTTTCCCTTCCGCGACGGGGTGGAGCAGGCCGCCGAGGCGGGCGTCCGCTCCATCATCCAGCCCGGCGGCTCCGTGCGGGACGCCGAGGTGATCGAGGCGGCGGATGCGCATGACATCGCCATGGTGTTTACCGGCGTACGGTTGTTCAGACACTGACCGTCTGACAGTCTGACAGTCTGACCCGGGCGGCCGGCTTCGCCGGCGCCCTCGTGTGACAGCGGGTTGGTCAGCACGTCAGTCATGATCTACACAAGCTGGTCACCCGCCGAGCGACCCGCCCGTGTAGCAAATAGCTGATTGACTCGCCGTTGACCCGCAGTCAGACGAGCCGCTGCGCAGCAGCCGGCGGGTCAGACTGTCAGACTGACGGACCCATCGTATATTGCTGTATGCCCGCCCCGCGCTTCGCGGGGTGTGTGCTATCCGACACTCCCACGCTGACAATGGCGACGACGTCCACGCCGTCCGACCTCGATTACCGACCCTCCTGGCTGGCTGCGGCCATCGTCACGACGGTCATCTTCGTGCTGTACCTCATCACCCTCTCGCCGTCCACGGCGATGTGGGACACCAGTGAGTACATCACAGCCGCGTACACGCTCGGCCTGCCCCATCCCCCGGGCAATCCGCTGTTCGTACTGATCGGGCGGGTGTTCGCCATCCTGCCCATCGCGCGTTCCATTGCGGTGCGCATCAACGTCCTGGCGGCCATCTGCAGCGCGGTGTCGGCCGGCATGTGGTTCCTCATCACGGAGCGCGTCCTCGTCAGCTGGTTCGCGCTGCGCTGGATGCGCATCCTGGGCGGGTCGCTTGCGGCGCTCATCGGCGCTACCGCGTTCACGGTGTGGAACCAGAGCGTGGTGAACGAGAAGGTGTACACGGTGTCGCTCCTCGGCATCGCGGTCATTTCGTGGCTCATGATCCGGTGGTGTGACGAGCCGGACGGTCGCAAGGCCGACCGCACGCTCGTGCTGGTGGCGTACCTGCTCGGACTCGGCTATGCGAACCACATGGCCGGCATGGTGGCGGCACCTGCGGTGGGACTGTCCGTGCTGATCGTGCGCTGGCGCACCGCGTTGCGCTGGAAGCTGCTGCTCGCCTGCATGGGGGCGCTGTTCCTTGGCATCACGCCGTTTGCCATGCAGCCCATTCGCGCTGCCCATTACCCTGCGCTCAACGAGGGCGAGCCCACTGCCTGTCGGCAGGGACTCAAGCTGGATTGCACGCTGAGCTCGGGCACGTACGACGCGTTCATGTACAACTTCAATCGCGGCCAGTACGGCAAGCCTGAGCTTACGGAACGCCAGGCGCCGCTCGCCGCGCAGGTAGACATGTGGTGGTTGTACTTCAAGTGGCAGTGGCTGCGAGATGCCCACTATGACCATCCGTTCGCGCAGGGCCTTCTGGCGGCCCTGTTCCTGGTGCTCGGCTTCCTTGGCGGTTATGTGCACTTCCAGCGCGACCGGCACAGCTTCTGGTACTTCGGGTCGCTCGTGTTCACGGTGTCGCTCGCGCTCATCTACTACCTGAACTTCAAGTACGGCGCGTCGCAGAGCCCGGACCTCAACGGCGTGGCGCGCGAAGTGCGCGATCGTGACTACTTCTACCTGTGGAGTTTCTCGTCGTGGGGCGTGTGGGCTGCCCTCGGCCTTGTGGCGGTGTGGGATTCCGTGGCCGCGCTCATTGGCCGGGAGACCGTGACGGAGGGCCGCGAGACGTACGAGCGCGCCACGCAGCGCTCGCTTCTTGCCGCCTCGCCGCTGCTGCTTGTCGCGTTCATTCCGCTGTTTACCAACTGGACCACGGCGTCGCGCGCGGGACAGACCGACACCGCGGACTTCGCGAAGGACCTGCTCAACTCCGTCGAGCCCTACGGCGTGCTGGTCACCGTGGGCGACAATGACACCTTCCCGCTCTGGTACGCGCAGGAGGTGGAGCACGTGCGGCAGGATGTCGTCGTGGCCAACACGTCGCTGCTCAACACGGACTGGTATACGCGTCAGCTTATTCGTCGCCCCGTGTTCGAGTACGACAAGGCTGCAGGACCGGCGGTGTACCGCTCCGGCACCTGGAAGAAGCCCTCCGGCTCCCCGTTGCACATGACGCAGGTGCAGGGCGACTCCGTGCCGGCGTACATTCAGCTCGATCGCCCCATGACCTTCCAGGGCGGTCCCATCAAGGCGCTCATCGATCCCCAGAAGCTGTCCATCCCGGGCGTGCTGCAGCGCGCGGACATCT
This sequence comes from Gemmatimonadaceae bacterium, assembly GCA_043758185.1. Lineage (GTDB taxonomy): Bacteria > Gemmatimonadota > Gemmatimonadetes > Gemmatimonadales > Gemmatimonadaceae > AG11. The sequence continues at coordinate 3,562 of JAYVNZ010000367.1, forward strand.
TCGTGCTCCGTATCATCGCGGACTCGTACAACGACCGTCCCATCTATCTCAGCCGCACGTCCGCGGGCTACGGCAACGAGCTCGGACTCGGCAGCTACCTGCTCACGCAGGGGCTGGCCACCAAGATCTTCATCCCGCCTGCCGTGCCGTCGAAGGACACCGTGATGGTGCCCGGCGCCGGCTGGATCGATCTTGGTCGCACGAAGACGTTGTGGGACAGCGTCTTTACCGCGCCGAAATCGTTGTCGAAGCGCACGGACTGGATCGATCGGCCGTCGGTGGGCATTCCGTACCTGTACGTCGCCACGGGGCTCATGCTTTCGGAAGTCCTGCAGGCAACGGGCGACACCACCAAGGCCGGCCGCGTGATGGCGCAGGCGCGCGACATCGCGAAGGGCGTGAAGCTGAATGACCTGCTTGGCCAGCTTGAACTGAACGCGCCGCAGCCGGCACAGGTGAATCCGCTTCTCGCCCCGCCGTCCGACACGCAGTTGAAGAAAACGGTACCGGCACGGAAGCCCTGAGGGTCTCGGCGCTCAGGACGTCTCGAGAGTCGCGTGTCCCGCGACCGCCGTCTGGATGATCCGCATCGCGGCAGCCAGTTCGTCTCCTTCCAGTTGCATCCGCGGCGGTCGCACCACGGCGCTGCCGCGCCCCACCTGCTGCTGCACGAGCTTGATCAGCTGAACGAACTTGGGCACGGTGTCGAGCCGCAGCAGCGGCAGGAACCACTCGTACAGTGCGCGCGCCTCATCCATCTTTCCGTCGCGACCCAGCTCGAACACGCGCACTGATTCCGCGGGGTACACATTGACGAGGCCCGCGATCCAGCCGACAGCGCCCATCGGGATGCTCTCGAGGATCATGTCATCCATGCCGGCGAAGATGTTGAGTCGATCGCCGAGCCGCGCACGCACGTGCGTCACGCGGCGGACTTCGCCGCTCGATTCCTTCACGGCGTGCAGGTTGGCGTGCAGCGCCGCGAGTTCCGCGAGCTGGTCCGGAATCACGTCCACGCCGTACGCGATGGGATTGTTGTACAGCATGCAGGAGAGGCTCGTCGCGCCGATGACCGCGCTGTAGTGCGCCTTTGTCTCACGCCAGTCGCCCTTGTAGACGTACGCCGGCAGCACCATGAGTCCATCGCAACCCGCCGCGACCGCGCGTTGGGCGAGTGCGACGCAATCTGGTGTGCTCAACCCCGCGATGCCGGCAATGAGCGGCGTGCCTGGTGACAACGCCGCGCGCAATGTCTCGAGGATCTGCACCTTCTCGTCCGATGACAGCGTCTGCGATTCGCCCAGCGACCCCAGGGCGACGATGCCCACGCATCCGCTCTCGATGAGCCATCGCGCGTGCGTCGCGAGCGCATCGTGATCGACGCTGAAATCGTCGTGGAATGGGGTCGTGATTGCGGGGAACACGCCGGTCCAGTCGCGCTGCTGCATCTGATCAGGCTCCATGGTTCGCGGCCGGCGCACTGGTCGCCGGACTCGCGGTAAGGGTGGAATACAGTGTTGGCTCGGAAGGAAGTCGCATGGTGTCCGGCTCCCAGCCGTGCAGGAATTCGAGCGCCGCGCCGCAGATGCGTCCCTGGCACGCTCCCATGCCGGCGCGGGTGTACAACTTTGCCTGGCGCATGGTACGGCAGGTGCTGATTGCGCCATGGGTCACGTCCTCACAGCGGCAGACAATCGTGTCGGCGGTGGCGAGGGAGGCAAGCGCCGGGCGCAATGCGAACGCTCGGCCCATTGTCGCGGCATCGCGCCGCAACATCTCCCGGCGTGGATGCAGCGTTCGTGCTTCCGCATGACGGCCTGCGCTGGACAGTCCGGCGATTTCGCCTTCGACGAGCGACAGCTCCACCCCGCCGATGCCCGTCGGTTCACCCGCGCAATACACGCCATGCTGTCTCGTCTGCTGGTGCGGGTCCACGACCACCAGCCCCGCCGCCACCTCGCACCCCAACAGGCGCGCAAGCTCCGTGTTGGGTACCAGCCCGAACGCGGCGCACAGGACGTCGCACGCCAGCGTTCGCAACGTTCGACCGTCGGTGACGTCCACCTC
>JAYVNZ010000368.1:0-2512 GCA_043758185.1 Gemmatimonadaceae bacterium
CGCGGGCTGTCCCTCTCGTCACCCCGCTGGGCCAACGCCGTGGCGGTCGCAGCGGCCACGCTCGACGAACTGGGTGCCGAACAGGTCGCGCGCCTCGTCGAAGGACGCCCGATCCCGGATACCACGCGTGCACCGGGCAGCGTCCCCGTCCTCTGGATCTCACGACGCGCAGCCACCGCGATACTCGGCGCAGATCCGTCGACGCTGTCGTCGGGGGCAACAGGTCTGCCGCTGCGCGGCCACTTCGACATCACCCGCACCCCCGTGGCGTTCCCAGCGCGCAATGTGGTGGCCATCCTCCGTGGAAGTGATCCGGGCCTCCGCGGAGAATACGTGGCCCTCACGGCGCACAACGATCACGTGGGCTACGATCACTCGCCGGTTGACCATGATTCGCTTCGCGCCTTCAACCAGGTCATCCGACCCATGGGTGCCGATTCTCCAAATCGCGAACCCGGCGCCGCGGAGTGGGCGCGAATCCGTGCGCTGCTCGACAGCGCGCGCAGAGTGAATCCGGCGCGGCGTGATTCCATACGCAACGGGGCGGATGACGACGGCACCGGTACGGTGGCTATCCTCGAGATTGCAGGAGCCATGAGCCGGCGCGCCGTACGCCCCCGCCGCTCCATCCTCTTCGTCAGTCATACGGGCGAGGAGGCGGGGCTGCTTGGTTCCCGCTGGTTTACGGATCACCCCACGGTCCCCATCGAATCCATCGTGGCGGACATCGACCAGGACATGGTCGGACGCGGGACGTCGGCTGACTTTCCGCGCAACGGGACGGGAGCAGGAAGCGCGACGTACCTGGAAGTGGTGGGCGCACGACGCCTGTCGCGCGAATTCGGCGATTCGCTGGAAGCGGCAAATGCGCGCCAGCCGGTGCCGTTCGTGTTCGACTATTCGTATGATGTTCCGGGACATCCCTTGCAGTATTATTGCCGCGCAGACCACTACAGCTACGCGCGATATGGCATCCCGTCGGTTTCGTTCTCACGTGGCGAACACCGTGATTACCATCAGGTCACGGACGAGCCACAGTACATCAGTTACCCCGACCTCGCGCGCGTGACGCGGATGGTGTACGCAGGGGCACTCGCCATCGCGAACATGCCTGTGCGGCCCGCACTGAGCGCGCCGAAACCCGCTGATCCGCATGGGAACTGCCGTCAGTAGCACCCATGGGGGCGCGCTTCAACCGGACTGAAACATGTCACTGGAAACCGAGACGAAGGCGACCGCGGAATCTCCGCAGTTCGGGACCTTTCGCGAGGACCTGCAGCCCTACGTGTCCGCGGGCGAACAGGAAGGGCGCATGCGCCGCGCGGTGGTGACGTTCGGCCGCATCGCGCGGAAACGGGCATGGCGGCCCGCCGCCATCATGATCGCGTTGCACCACTCGGACTCGTATCCGGGCGGGCGAGGCGAGCCGGTGGAGGCATTTGTGGCGCAGCGCTTTGCGCGTGTGCTCGACCTGCTGTTTCGTGAATACTTCAACGACGAGCGAGCACCCGATGCCGCGGTGCAGGCCCCGTCGGAATGATGTCCGAAGGTCTTGCAGAATCCAAGATGTCGTGCACAACAGGGCACCGAAGGCGCGCGCGCATGGCAGGGTGACAGAAGCGCCAACCACGCAAGTCGTTGCGGTCTCGTACCTTGGAGAGTTGGCCTTCCCCGCGTGCAAAGTGGCACCGGCAATGCATTGCTGCCGGGCTCCCACCTCCACTTCGCCAAGGGCCTCGGCCCGCGTTGTTCCCCGGCGAGGCTTACCCCGCACCAGACCAACCATGCGCCGCAACAATCGCAGTGGCTTTACCCTCATCGAGCTCCTGATCGTCGTCGTGATCATCGGCATCCTGGCCGCCATCGCCATCCCGAAGTTCGCGAACACCAAGTCGAAGGCGTACATCGCCGCGATGAAGTCCGACCTCCGCAACCTCGTGACGGCCGAAGAGTCCTTCTTCGCCGACTCGACGAAGTACGTGACGTATGACACGTCAAAGCTCAAGTACAGGCCGTCCACGGGCGTCGGCGATCCGACCATCGTGCCAGGCGCGGGCTATTGGTCGGCCACCATCACGCACTCGCAGATCGCCAGCTTCTCCTGCGGCATCGGCGTCAATACTACCAACCCGATCGTCACCACGGCGGGCGACGGCGAGCCGGCGTGTAAGTAAGCTGCCACCCGTCGTGCAGAAGAGCGCGATGCCTCACGGCACCGCGCTCTTCGTGCTTCCAAGAGCATCGATACGGCGCGGCGCGATGGGAATTGCAACTTTTTGCCCCGGTGCACGTATCTAACCAATATGAGCTTCATACGACTTCGGGTGCGCGAGATGCGGGAATTGCTGGGATGGTCGCAGCGGGAGCTCGCGCGGCGATCCGGCGTACGGCACGCAACCATCAGCGAGGCGGAACGGGGACGGAGCATCAATCTCACCACGCTCGAAAAGCTGGCCGACGCCCTCGACATGGACGCCGCCGTGCTGATCGTGCATCATCGCGGGTTGGCAAA
>JAYVNZ010000369.1:0-5283 GCA_043758185.1 Gemmatimonadaceae bacterium
AGGAGGCGGTCGTCCGGTATGAGGCGAAGCAGCGCGCCGTCTGTCCACTTCCTGAACGTGACGATGCCGCTGAACGACACCAACCACCCGCCCTCCAGCGCCACCTCGGCGAGACCTATCGTGCCGGTGTAACAGTGCAGGACGCCGCGCACCCCATCCTGGGCGGCCTCACGTACCATCGCGCGCGTGTCGTCCTCGGCATTGCGTGTGTGGACGACCACCGGCCGGTCGAGCTCGCGCGCCAGTGCGAGTTGCGCAGAGAAGGTCTCGCGCTGTCGCTCGCGGGGAGAATGGTCGTAGTGATAGTCCAACCCACATTCCCCAATCGCCACCGCGCCATTCGCGACATGCTGACGAATCGCCGCGATATCCCGCGTCGCGTCGAAGTCAGCGGCATCGTGTGGATGCACGCCGGCGGTGTAGTAGCAGAATCCCGGATGCGCCGCGGCGATGAGCGCCGCGCGTGCGGCGGAGGCGATGGACTCCCCGATGCACACGATGGCGTCCGCGCCACTCGACCGGGCGCGGGCGATGACGTCCTCGCGGTCGGCATCGAAGGCCGGATCCGCGAGGTGGGCGTGACTGTCGGTGAAGCGGGTCATGGAAATGCGAATCGCCGCGCGGGGCGGCGATTCGACAATGCACCAGACGTCAAGAGCAGGTTCTTCGCGTTGCTCCGGACGACAGGCATGGTGGCTAGCGCGTGCGGGCGGCCACTGGCGGGCGCGCTGCAGCCGGCTTGACCGGAGCCACGGGCGCTGGCGCGCGGGATGGCGCGCTGCGTTCGTTGCCACGCGAGCGCGGCCACTTGCGCTCGATCCAGAGCAGCGTGGGACCGGCGATATAGACAGAGCTGAACGTACCCGTCACGATACCGAAGAGCATGATCCACGAGAACGGACGGATCACCTCGCCCGCGAACAACAGCAGCGACAGCGTGGCGGCCGCGACGGTCACGTGCGTGAGCACCGAGCGGGGCAACGTCTCATTGATGGAGCGATTGAGCACGTCGTACAGCGGCTCCGGACGCGCCTTCTTGAGGTTCTCGCGCACGCGATCGAAGATGATGATGGTGTCGTTGAGCGAATAACCGATGACCGTGAGCAGCGCCGCAACCACCGTGAGCGACACTTCCAGCCGCATGATGGACAGGAATGCGAGCGTGCTGAGGAGATCGTGCGCCGTGGCCAGCACGGCGGCGACGCCAAACCGCCATTCAAAGCGGAAGGCCAGGTACAGCAGCGTGACGAACAACGAGATGACGATTGCGATCATCGCGTTGCGGCTCAGCTCATCGCCCACGCGCGCGCCCACGATCTCGGTGCGCACCACCTTGGGCTCGGCCGGGCCGAATTTCTTGTGGAGGGCGATCTCGATCTCGCGCGCCGTCTTTTCCACGCTCGAGCCGGCGTCATGCCCAGCGGCGCGAATGGTAAACTCACGCGGTGAACCGAAGGGCTGGATCTCGGAGCCGGGATAGCCCGCCCCATCGACCGTGCTGCGGATGTCGGATGGATTGGGGGGCTGCTGGAACTGCAGCTGCATCAGTGTTCCACCCGTGAACTCGATGCTCTTGTTGATGCCATGCAGGGCCAGGAAGCCCAGGCCGGCGACGATGAAGACCGCCGTGATGCCCACGGCGATGCGCCAGGGCCGGATGAAGTCGTACTTGGTGCCGTGGAGGATGCGCAGCATGATGGGCTCTAGATGCTCAGTGTCTGGGCGCCGCGCGAGCGGTTCAGCCACAGGAGGTAGAAGGTCTTCACGACGAAGATCGACGTCACCATGGACGCGACGATGCCGGCGATGAGCGTGACGGCAAAGCCCTTGACCGGACCGGTGCCGTACTGGTAGAGCACTGCCGCGGTCAGGATCGTGGACACATTGGAATCGATGATGGCGCTCATCGCGTGACGGAACCCTTCGTCGATGGCGGTGCGCACCGTCTTGCCCCGATCCAGTTCTTCGCGAATGCGCTCGAAGATCAGCACGTTCGCGTCAACAGCGATGCCGATGGAGAGCACGAACCCCGCAAGACCGGGCAGCGTGAGCACCGCGTCGAAACTGGCCAGCGTCGCAAGGGTGTACAGCACGTAGAGCGCAAGTCCCGCCACCGCGAGCATCCCGGAAAAGCGATAGTAGCCGAGCATGATCAGCACCACAAGCGCCAACGCGATGCTGCCGGCAACCCAGGCCTTGTTGATGGAGTCCTGGCCGAGGCTGGGGCCGATGTTCCGTACTTCGGCCACCTTGAGCGGAACGGGCAGCGCACCCGCCTTGAGTACGAGGGAGAGGTCCTGCGCCGCCTGCAACTCGCGACCCTGCCCCATGGTGATCTGACCGCGCGTTCCGATTGCGCTGTTGATGACGGGCGGCCTGCCCATCACGATGTTGTCAAGGACGATGGCCATGTAGTCCTTGACGTGCTTGGCCGTTTCGCGCTGGAACTTGCGCCCCCCTTCGTTGCTGAGCGTGAACTCCACCACCGTGCCTTCGGGCGTGGAATTCGGCTTCGCGTCGGTGAGCGACTCGCCTGTGATGATGGGCCGCTCGTCCACCAGGTACAGATAGCCGTAATTCCTGTTCTGGATGACCACCGAGTCGCTGCCAAACCGCACGACCTTGCCCGGTGGCATCGCAGCCTGCACGTCCGGTGAATCCAGGAAGTCCTTGAGGACGTCCTTGTTGTTGCGCTCGTACAGGAACTCGCCGGGAAACTGGCCCGCGAGGATCATCTTGGAGATCACGCCGCCCGATGCGCCAGGCAGCGCGGTACTGTCCGGCTTCGCCGCGGCCGTGTCGTTCTTCGCCACGCCCTTCGTGATGCCGTTGACCGCCTTCGATGAATCGGTGCCAGCGGTGAGCAAGCCGTTGAGGCTCGCGTTGGGAGCAGCGGTAGCCTTGGCACCCACAGTCAGCGCTCCGATGCCCCGCGTCTTTGCGATGGCGTCGAATCGCGGCAGCACCTTCTGGAACGCATCCGTCTTGTCGGTGATCTGGAAGGCGAGAAATGCCTGGTCCTGCACCATGCGGATGGCCCGCTCGCGATCGTCAACGCCGGGAATATCGATGATGATGCGATCGTTGCCGGCCTTCTGGATGACGGTCTCCGACACCCCCATGCCCTCGATGCGCGTGCGCACCACCTTGAGTGCGCGATCGATCGCCTCACTCTTGTTGGCGACGACACCTTTCGACTCATCCACTTCGAGGGCGAGGTGCATGCCGCCAGACAGGTCGAGCCCCTTCCGGAGCGGAACGCGTCGGGTCACCGTGTCGAAAAACGTCCCGTCCGGGCGGCGCTGACGCGTCTTCACGTCGCGCGGGAACAACGCATACACGGAGAGCAGAACAAGGACGCCAATCGTGACAAGGCGCCACTTCAGGTTGGACATGCGACTACGGGGTGGAGGGAGGAAAGTGCATGGAGCCTTTCAACTTAGCCGAGTCGGCAAGGAGCGTCAACGCGCGCCGTGCATCAACTTCATCTGCGGCCAGCTGCTGCATGAGGGCCTCGGGGTCCGCAAAGCGACGCGTCTCACGCAGGCGAGCCACGAATTCCACCTGCACTTCGTCACCGTAAAAGTCGCCGCCCATGTCGAAGAGGTGCGCTTCGAGCGCGCGGCGCGCGTCTCCAAAAGTGGGGCGCCCACCCAGGTTCATCATGCCGCCGAACCGCCCGCGCGGCGTATCGACCACCACCGCGTAGACGCCGTCCGGCGGCAGCAGCTTGCGTGGCGACTCCGGCGCGACGTTGAGCGTGGGATAGCCGAGTCCCCGCCCGCGTCCCTCCCCGGCCACCACGCGTCCCGCTACCGCGTACCGCCGCCCCAGCCCGGCTTCCGCGGTCGCGAGGTCGCCGGCAAGGAGCGCAGCACGTATCCGCGTACTGCTCACAGGAAGGCCATCAGCAGTCTCGACCGGCCGCACGACGTCCACCGCAAAGCCGCGCGCGGCACCAAGGGTCCGCAGCGTATCGACATCGCCCGCACGCCCTCGACCAAACCCGTGATCGTGTCCAATGAACAGCTCGGCCATCCGAAAGCGGGCGAGCAGCACGAGGTCCACAAACTGCTCGGCGGAGTGCTCCGCGAGCGCACGGTTGAATGGCAGGATAGCCACGTAGTCCAGCCCCGTCGTGGCCATGGTGCCAAGCTTTTCGTCGCGCGACGTGAGCAGGAGCGGCGCCTTGTCCGGCTTGAGAAACTCGAGCGGATGCGGCTCGAACGTCAGGAGCAGGCTCGCGCGCCCCGTCGCGCGCGCGCGCGCCGCAAGTCGCACCAGCACGTCGAGGTGGCCCAGGTGTACACCGTCAAAAGTGCCAACCGTGACGACCGTCTCCCCGATATGCGGCGGCAGCATCGACATGGCGTGCGGCAGGGACTGCATGCTCAACCCACCTTGCGCATGACCACGCGCGGCTGCCACACACCGCCATCACCCTCGGCGTAGGCCACCAGCGCGCCGCTGCGTTCGTCCACGAGCGCCGCAGCGGTGGCATCGCCGCTGCGCGGCACGGTCATGCCCCGCAACACGCGTTCTGCGTCGTCTGCCGCGAGCGACAGGTGTGGAATCGTGGGCAAGGCGTCCAGTGCGGGACGCAGCGTCGCGGCGCCGTTACGAACGTCATCCAGCGTGGCGGCTGCGGACACATGGAACGGACCGCTCCGCTCGCGTCGCAGAGCGTGCAGGTGCGCGGCAGATCCCGTGAGCCTGCCGAGATCGCGCGCCAGTGCGCGAATGTAGGTGCCGCCGCCACACGCGATGGTGGCATGGAGGTGGTCGCCCACCCGCCGGACATCACGCCACGCGAACACCTGCACGGCCGATGGGACGAGCACCATCTCCTCGCCAGCGCGCGCGGCTTCGTAGGCACGACGCCCTGCGACACGCTTTGCGGAATAGGCGGGGGGCACCTGTTGCAGCAAACCCGTGAGCGTCACAATGGCCTCGCCAATCGCGTCGTCGCCAGGCGGGACCGCTACGCGCACGACAGTTCCATGCACGTCATCGGTGTCCGTCTCACTGCCGAGCGCGATGACCGCTGCGTACTCCTTGGGCACGCCGTCGAGGTGCGGCAACAACCGCGTCGCCCGGCCGAGCAGCAGCACCAGGAGGCCGGTGGCGAAGGGGTCCAGCGTGCCCGCGTGGCCAATGCGCGACTCGCTGAAGGCACGGCGCGCAGCCAGCACGACGTCGTGCGAGGTGACCCCTGCCGGCTTGTCCACGAGGAGCAGCCCGTCAGTCGTCGACTGCCTCATCGGCGGGGCTGGGTGGACTGGT
>JAYVNZ010000370.1:0-3639 GCA_043758185.1 Gemmatimonadaceae bacterium
CAACGCGCATGAAACTCACGCACGAAATCGTCGCACTCCGCACGAAGAATCCGTTCGTCATCGCTCGCGGTGGTGACAGCGAGTATCGCGTGGTTCGCATCACCGTGACGGATGGCGATGGTGTCGAGGGCTGGGGTGAGGCGGCCCCGAGCAAGTTCTACGGCGAGACTGCCGATACCGTGGTGCAGGTGCTCCCACTGCTTGCCGCGGCGCTCGAGGGGATGGACGGGTGGTCGCTCGAGGCCATGGAGCACGCGTTGGCGCGCGCCATCCGCTTCAACGGCGCGGCCCGCGCTGGCGTGAGCGCGGCGCTGCACGACCTCGTCGGCAAGCGGCTGGGCGTGCCGCTCTACAAGCTCTGGGGCCTGGACCCCGCGGCGTCACCACCGAGCAGCTTTACCATCGGCATTGCCCCTGACGAGGCCACGCTGCGGGCGCGCGTCGCAGACGCGGCGCAGTATCCCGTATTGAAGCTGAAGCTGGGCAGCAGCTGGGACGAGCGCATCGTGCGCGTGGTGCGCGAACTCGTCCCGTCGAAGGTGCTGCGCGTGGATGCGAATGCCGGCTGGACACCCAAGTCCGCGCTGCGGATCATTCCGCTCCTGCAGGAGCTGGGCGTCGAGTTCGTGGAGCAACCGTTGCACCCGGGCGACCTGGAGGGACTGCGGTTCGTGCGGGAGCGGTCGTCGCTCCCCATCGTGGCCGACGAGAGCTGCCTGGTGTCGGGCGACATCCCGAAGCTGGCCGGCGTGGTGGACGGCATCAACATCAAGCTGGCCAAGTGCGGCGGGCTGCGCGAAGCGCTGCGCATGGTGGCGACCGCTCGCGCCCACGACATGCTGGTGATGGCGGGCTGCATGATCGAGAGTTCGCTGGGCATCACGGCCGCCGCACAGTTTGCGCCGCTGCTCGACTGCGCGGATTACGATGGTGCGGCGCTGGTCGCGAACGACCCTTTTCTCGGCGCCACCATTGAAGGTGGCCGGATCGGGTTGCCGGGTGGGGCAGGGCTTGGAGTGACGCTCCGGTCTGACAGTCTGACTGTCTGACCCGGACGAGCGGCTGCGCCGCCGTCCTCGTCTGACGGCGGGTCAGTTAGTTCCTCAGTCATGATCTACACCACGCGGTCGTGCGCCAGGGACCCGGTTGTGTAGATCATGACTGTCGTGCAGATCGACCCGCTGTCAGACGAGCGAGCGCGCAGCGCGAAGCGGGTCGGACCGTCAGACTGTCAGACACTAGCTTTCAGGCGATGTCCTCCATAGAAGTCGCCCTCGCGCTCCCCCTGTTTCGCACCTTCACCTACCGCGTGCCACACGGCATCACCGGCAGCGTGACGCCGGGATCGCGCGTTGTGGTGCCATTCCGCAACCGGCAGGAAATTGGCGTCGTGCTTGGTGAGGTCGAGCCGCGCGACGGCATCAAGGTGAAGGACGTGGTGTCCGCGCCCGACGACGCGCCTGTGATGGATGACTCGATGCTGGCCCTCTGCCGCTGGATTGCGGAGTACTACGTGGTGCCACTGGGCGTGGCGTTGCGGACCGCGCTGCCGGCTGCCCTCACGGGCGCAACGGTGCCCGTGCCGGTTCGGAAGACGCGGCGCGTGGCGGAGATCGTCATGGACCTCACGTCGCTGCTGCAGCGTGACGAGATCTTTGCGCGCGCGCCGCAGCAGCGGGCAGTGTATGAGCTCATCGAGGCGCTGGGCGGACGCGTGGCGCTGGAGCTCCTGAAGGAGAAACTCGACTTCTCCGCGTCGGTGCTCAAGGGGCTGGTCACGCGACAGCTCGTGACGCTGAGCTACGAGACGGTGGAGCGCGATCCATTTCTCGTGCGCGCACGGCGCCCGCCCGATGCGCACGTTCCAACGGGACCGCAACGCGTCGCGATCGACAGGCTCGCGGTTGCGCCTCCGGGCCATGTGTCGCTGTTGCATGGCATCACCGGCAGTGGCAAGACGCTGGTGTACCTCGAGCTGTTGCGGCGCGTGGTCATCGACGAGGGGCGGACGGCGATTGTGCTCGTGCCGGAAATCGCCCTCACGCCACAGACGGTGGATCGCTTTCGCGCCGTATTCGGCGACCGTATTGCCGTGCTGCACAGCGCGCTGTCGGACGGCGAGCGGTACGATGCGTGGCTGGCACTGCGCCGCGGCGAGAAGCGGATTGCCGTGGGCGCGCGCTCCGCCGTTTTCGCGCCGCTTCGCGACCTGGGCGCCATCATCGTGGACGAGGAGCACGAGGGCAGCTACAAGCAGGGCGAGGCACCACGGTACCACGCGCGCGAAGTGGCGATCGTGCGTGCGCGCGCCGAGGGCGCCGTCGTCGTGCTCGGCAGTGCAACGCCGAGCCTGGAAAGCTGGAATAATGCGACATCCGGCAAGTACGAGCTGCTCACATTGCCCGATCGCGCCGGTGGCGCGCGGCTTCCGCACGTGCACGTGGTGGATCTCCGCGCCGACAAGCCGAAGGCAGCACCCACCGATACGCCCGACGCCGATGCCGCATTCGCAATGGCGGTGAGCCGCCCGCTCGACGCCGCGTTGCGCGACCGGCTGGCGAAGCGCGAGCAGACCATCCTCCTGCTCAACCGCCGGGGCTACGCGGCCTTCGTGCAGTGCGGCACGTGCGGGGATGTGGCCGTGTGTCCCAACTGCAGCATCAGCCTCACGTATCATCGCACGCCGGAGCGCATGGTGTGCCACTACTGCCAGCATGCGGAGCCACTGCACCTGACGTGTCCCCGGTGCGGAGGATCGCGATTGCGGCAGCGCGGCCTGGGTACGCAGCAGGTGGAGCGCATGCTCAGCGAGCACTATCCCGGTGCGCGGATTGCGCGCATGGACGTGGATACCACGAGTGGCAAGTGGGCGCACACCGAAATTCTCGACCGCGTGGGCGCCGGCGAGGTGGATATCCTCCTCGGCACGCAGATGATCGCCAAGGGTCTCGATTTTCCGAACGTCACGCTGGTGGGCGTGATCGATGCGGACGTGGGGATCAACCTGCCGGATTTTCGGGCGAGCGAGCGCTGCTTCCAGCTCCTGAGCCAGGTCGCGGGTCGTGCGGGGCGCGGCCCCAAGGGAGGCGAAGTCTTCATCCAGACACGCTCGCCGCTGCACCATGCGGTGCAGTGCGCGGTGACGCACGACTACCACCGCTTCGTGGCTGAGGAACTCTCGGGCCGCAGGCATCCGGTGTACCCGCCGTATGTGCGCATCGCCAACGTAGTGGTGAGTGGCACGCAGGAGGAGGCCACAGCGCGCCTCGCCACGCGCACCGCGGCGTGGCTCCACAAGCTGCTGGCGGCTCGGCCCGCCCCCGGTGTGACGATCATCGGGCCGGCCCCGTGTCCCGTGGAACGGGTGAAGAACCGGTGGCGCTGGCACGTCCTCATCAAGGCGGATCGCCCGCAGGACCTCGGCCGCGTGGGCCGTTATCTCGTGGAACGGTTCGAGGTGCCGAAGCAGTTCGGGCTGCGGCTCACGCTGGATCGGGACCCCGTAGCGCTGCTGTAGCCGCCACAGTTACGGGTTGTCTGGCCATGCCGCGCCAATGATCTTTCATGCGTGACTTCCTTCCCGCAACCCGACTTCGCCAGGGCGCCGTTTCCCAGCTTTCCGGATGCCACGTTCGTCGC
>JAYVNZ010000371.1:0-4303 GCA_043758185.1 Gemmatimonadaceae bacterium
CGGCGCGTGTGGCGCGACGCGATCGACAGGGCCGACGTCGACACGCGTGACGCGTGATCGCGGGCCTGCTGCTCGCCGCGGGGCGCAGCCGGCGGTTTGGTGGGGACAAGCTGTGCGCAAAGCTCGACGGCAGGGCGATCGTTCGCTGGAGTATTGCTGCCCTCGCTCCACTGGACGCCATCTACGTGGTGATTCCACCTGGCGCTGACGCGGTCACGCAGGCCCTCTCGCGCCTGGACGTGCGGTTCGTGGTGAACCTGGGCCGCGACGAGGGCATGGCCAGTTCGATTCGCGCGGGTGTCGCTGCGTTGCCTCCCAGCGTGACGGCCGTGGTGATCTCGCTGGCCGACCAGCCGCATGGCTCCGCCGCCGTGACAACGGCACTCGCCGATCGCTGGCGCGCGGGTGATGTGGACGCCGTGGTGCCGTCGTACCTGGACGGGCGCGGCCACCCTGTGCTGTTCGGCCGGGCGTGCTTTCCGGACTTGCTCGCGCTCCGTGGCGACGTTGGCGCGCGCGGCGTGATCGAGGCGCTGGGTGCGCGCGCCGCAACCATCGCTGTGCCCGCGCCGATGCCAGTGGATGTGGATACGCCCGGCGCGCTTGCCGCCCTGCAGCAGGCGCGGCGCGATTCCTGATAGGGAAGGTGTTCTTCCCCAATCCGGAGTGACCGATGGCAGCCTGCGACATGTGCGGCAATGAATACGACAAGGCATTCACCGTGACGATGAATGGCACGACACACACGTTCGATGCATTCGAATGCGCCATTCACATGCTCGCGCCAACCTGTTCGCACTGCGGATGCCGCATCGTGGGGCACGGCATCGAGGGCGCCGGCGCGTTCTTCTGCTGTGCGCACTGCGCGCACGTGTCGGGCGTCACGGGAGTGGAGGACAGGGCGCGCTGACGCTGCGCGCGATGCTTGCGTCGCGCCGCTCTTAGGGGCAGCTTCGATGGCCCCTTCCTGCCCAGCGATGCACCCTCGGCTCACTGAACTGCTCGACTACCTCGATGTCACGCGTGCGTCCGTCCTTGGCGCCGCGTCGACGGTGCCACGGGATCGCTGGGGCGTTCGACCAGCGCCCGACCGCTGGAGTGTCGCCGAGATCTGCTGGCACCTGCAGCGTGTGGAGTCGGGGGTCGCGAAGCTCATTCGCAAGCGGACCATGGAAGCGCGCGCGGCGGGACATCCCGAGGAGTCGGCCGACAGTCCGCTGCTTGGAACACGCGATCGATTCGGCTGCTGCGATCGCACGCGTCGCCTGGATGCGCCTGCGAGTGTCGCGCCGCCTGAGGCACCGGTGGCGGAGGATGCGCAGCGGCTGCTCGAGGAATCGCGCGCGCTGCTTCGGGCTGCCATCGCCGAGGCGGACGGCCTTGCCCTGGGGCTGATTGTGCATCCGCATCCGGTGCTGGGCGAGATCAACCTGTATGACTGGATCCTGTTCGTGGGGCTGCATGAGCAACGCCACCTGCACCAGATTGATGAGCTGGCGGCCTCGACGAACTGACGAAGACGTTCACCCCAAGCGAGAGTGTGGACATGCCCCGTCGATCGATTGTCACCCTGTCCCTCCTGATGGCGACCGCCGCCCCGCTGGCCGCGCAGGGCGGGAAGCACCACGACCCCGACAAGAAGGTCGCGGGTGCTCCGCTGCCCGCGGGATGGATGGGGCGAACGGACAGCCCGACGCAGAAGATTTCGGATGCCAGGTTCGTCACCATGGGCACGGGATTTCACATCACGTCGGGTCCCGCTGCGATCTACTGGTCGGACAAGTACAAGGCGAAGGGACCGTTCACGGCGACGGCGACGTTCCAGCAGACGAAGAACCCCTCGCATCCCGAGGCGTACGGGATCCTGTTTCAGGGAGCCAAGCTGAATGCGCCTGAACAGAGCTATGTGTATTTCCTGGTGCGTGGCGATGGCAAGTTCCTCGTGAACCATCGCGCCGGCGCCGACGTGCACAAGGTCCTGGACTGGACGGAGAGCGCTGCAGTGCACAAGGCTGACGCCAAGGGCGTGGCGACCAATACGCTCGGCGTGGATGCGACACGCGCCGATTCGATCCGCCTCCTGGTAAACGGCGTCCAGGTGCATGCGCTGCCTGGCGCACACGTCGGGAGCACGGACGGGCTGGTGGGCTTGCGCGTGAACCACAACCTCGACGTGCACATCAGCGACGTTTCCGTCACCGCGAAGAAGTAATGCGACTGGTGAGGGCGCCCGGTGCCTCTCTGCACCGGGCGCCGTTTCGTGCCTGGTGCAGCGTTGCGCGAACGGGTGTGCGCATGCTGGTGGCGCTGCTCGCGTTCCTCACGAGTACCGCGGAGGTGGCACGGGCCCATGCGCCGCGACAGGAGCGCCAACAGGGCGCACAGCCGACGTATCGGGGCCGCGCAAAGGAGGTCCATGTGCGACCGCCGCGGCTCGATGAAACCGGGGTGGCCGTTGACGGCAGGCTCGACGAGCCACAGTGGGCGCAGTCGGCGCTGTTGACCGGGTTCAGCCAATTCTCGCCGAACGACGGTGGGCCAGCGGACGATTCCACTGAGGTGCTGGTGTGGTATTCGGCCACGGCCATCCATTTCGGCATTCGTGCGTTCGAGCGGCACGGGCGGCCCACCGCGACGCTGGCAGACCGGGACAAGATCGCGTCGGACGACAACGTGCAGATCCTGCTGGGCACGTTCAACGATGGCCGGCAGGCGACGGTATTCGCCGTGAACCCGTTCGGGGTGCAGGCGGACGGCACGATCGTCGAGTCGAACCAGAGCCGCACCAACGGGTTCGCGGGAACGACACTGGCGCGTGACCCCACCGACCTCAGCTCCGATTACGTCTTCCAGTCGAAGGGTATGCTGACGCCCGGCGGCTATGTGGTGGAGGTCCGCATTCCGTTCAAGAGCCTCAAGTATCAGTCGGCCGACGTACAGACATGGGACCTCAACGTGGTGCGCGTGGTGCAGCACTCTGGACGCGAGGACAGCTGGACGCCCGCGATGCGCGCCGGCCTGTCGTTCCTTGCGCAGTCCGGGACGCTGGACGGGCTGACGGAGTTGCGCCGCGGGCTGGTGGTGGACGTCAACCCGGAGATCACGCAGCGGACAATCGGCCTGGCGTCCCAGACGGCCATCGCGGGCCGTTGGCGGTACGATGCGGGCCGGCCTGAGGTTGGTGGGAACGCGCGATGGGGGATCACGAACAACATCACGCTCAATGGCACGGTGAATCCGGACTTCTCACAAATCGAGAGCGATGCAGGACAGTTCAGCTTCGATCCCCGCCAGGCGCTGTTCTTCGCGGAGAAGCGGCCCTTCTTCCTGGAGGGCACCGAGCAATTCGCCACGCCGCACTCGCTGATCTACACGCGGCGCATCGTGAAGCCGGTGGGTGCAGTGAAGCTCTCGGGGAAGGTCTCGGGGACCAACATCGCGTTGCTCAGCGCGGTGGATGATGCCAGCGCCTCCTCGTCGCGACACAATCACCCCGTGGTGAACCTGCTGCGCATCCAGCGAGACATCGGTGCGTCATCGAAGCTGGGCGTCACCTACACGGACCGCGCGGATGGCGGCAACTCCAACCGGGTGGCCGACGTGGATGGCAGCTACCTGTTCGGTGCCAGCTACAGCTTCAAGGGCCAGTATGCGCAGGCGGTAACGCGCCGTGGGCCAACGCGGCTGAGCGCACCGCTCTGGTCCGCGGGCATCAACCGCAACGGCAAGCACGTGGCCTTCACCTACGCGCTGGACGGCGTGCACGAAAACTTCATCACGCAGAGCGGCTACATCAAGCGGCCCGGCGTGGTGACTGGCACGCTCGACCAGCGGTACACGGCGTTCGGTCGGCCGGGTGCGCTCTTCGAGGCAGTGACCTTCAATCCCGTCTACCTGAGCACGTGGCGCTACCAGAGTTTCGTGCACCAGGGCGACGCGATCGAGAAGAAGCTCCACCTCAGCCTGAATGCAACAATGCGTGGCGGCTGGAATGCGGGACTGGGGTACTTCGTCGAGAGTTTCGGCTTCGATCCCGGCCTCTACGCGGGCTACCGTGTGCTCGGCACCGCTGGCGACACACTCGCCTTTCCGGGTACCGCGCGCATCCCGAACAGCGAAGCATACCTGTCTGCCGGGACACCGGCGGGCGCGCGCGTGGCGGCCACGGCGTTCTATCTCTGGGGCCGCGACGAGAATTTCTACGAATGGGCGTCGTCCAACGTCGTCATTGCGAGCTATGGGCTCACCGCGCGGCCCACCGACAAGCTCCGCGTCAACGCGACGTACAACCTGCAGAGCTACA
>JAYVNZ010000372.1:0-8939 GCA_043758185.1 Gemmatimonadaceae bacterium
TGCCGCGGCGGACGTCCTGTGGAACAAGCGCGTCATTGCATATCTCCAGGGTGATTGTGGTCGCACGACGGCAGTGCGTCGGTGTGGGGGAAGCGACCAGCGGAACGGGATCAGCACAGCGTGCACCGGGCAGCAGGCTCCGGACGACGGAGACGCGCCATGCCGCCGGGCGGCGGCAGCGCGGTGGACGCCCACATGAATTAAGCGGTCTGGTGGTTGCGCGGAAGGGGTTCGATACCAAGGGCCGATCCGCTATTATTCTCGAGAGCGCGAGTCGCGCCCCACGCACGATTCGTCCCTCGTCGTCTGCTCCTGCCTTGTCCGCCCTGTGCTTCTCCTGGTAGTTTGGCGCAGGTGCGCCCTGTATTCGCTTGCCGTCATTGCCTGCCTTGCCGTAGCGCCAGGATGCAGTCCTGCGCTTCGCGCGCAGTCGGTGATCGACGCTTTGCCGCCGTCGTCAGCGGGCACGGCTGCCGCACGGCACCGGCTGAGCCCGTCCGAAGCGCACGCTGCAGCACCGACCGTTACCGCGTCCACCGTCACGTCCGCCATCACGATCGATGGCCGGCTCGACGACGCGGCGTGGGCCTCGGCGATTCCGGCCACGGAGTTCACGCAGAGCGAACCCGTCGACGGTGCTGCCGCCTCGCAGCGCACCGAGGTTCGCATCCTGTACGATGACGACGCCATCTATGTGGGCGCCTACCTTCATGACTCCACCGGCCGGATCTCCTCGCGCCTCGGTCGTCGCGACGCGGAGCTCAGTGACTCCGACTGGTTCATTGTCGTGTTCGACAGCTATCACGACCATACCGACGGCTTTCGCTTCAAGGTGAACCCCGCAGGCGTCATCGGCGACGAAGCGCATGGCGACCGTTCATGGAATCCGGTGTGGACTTCCGCCACGCACATCGACAGCACGGGCTGGTCGGCGGAAATGCGCATCCCGTTCAGCCAGCTCCGCTTCAGTGGCGCCCGCGATCAGGTCTGGGGTATCCAGTTCTACCGGGAAATCCGGGCGACTGCGGAAAGGGTCGCATTCTCCTACACGTCGCGTTCCGAGCGTGCGGGTCCGTCGCGGTTTGGCCACCTCGTCGGCCTGCACGACATCAAGCGTGGCAAGACGCTCGAAGTGCTGCCGTACATCGCGGGGCGCGCCGAGTTCAAGAGGATTCCCCCAGCGTCAGGCGTGTCGTTCGCGAATCCGTTCCGCTCGGGCCACGATTACTTCCGCCAGGCCGGCGCCGACATCAAGTACCGGCTGACGTCGAACTTCACCGTGGACGCCACACTGCATCCGGATTTCGGCCAGATCGAGGCGGACGAGTCACAGGTGAACCTCAGCGCCAACGAGCTGTTCTTCAGGGAGCAACGACCCTTTTTCGTGGAGGGTGCAAACACCTTCCACTTCGGCTCGGGTATGGGTTCGCCGCAACTCTTCTACTCGCGCCGCGTGGGTCGGGCGCCGCAGGGCTCGCTGCCAGGTGCCAGCCGCTACGCCGACGTGCCGAGCACCACGGCAATTCTCGGGGCGGCCAAGGTCACGGGTCGCACGGCCAGTGGGTGGTCGCTCGGCGTGATGCAGGCGGTCACCGATCGCGAGGACGCGTCGTGGGCGGACAGTCTGGCCCAGCCCCATGTCGCGCAGGTGGAGCCGCTCAGCAGCTACACAGTGGCCCGCGCGAGGAAGGAGATGCGTGCCGGCCGCAGCAACGTTGGCATCATCGGCACCGCCGTGCAGCGGACGCTCGGCGATTCCGCGCTGTCGCTTCGGTTGCGCTCTTCGGCGTACGTGGCGGGCATGGATTTCGGCCACCTGTTCGGAAAGAGCAACTGGCAGCTGAATGGTTTCGTGGTGGGCTCGCACATTGCCGGCGCGCCGCGGGCGATCACGGCCGCGCAACGCTCGTCCGTGCGCTACTTCCAGCGCCCGGACGCGGCATACGTGTCAGTCGACTCCGCCGCCACACAACTGTCGGGGTGGACGAGTGCGCTCACGCTGGTGCGCACCAACGGACTGCACTGGACGGGCAACCTGCACGTGGGTGCGACATCACCCGGGTACGAGATCAACGACCTCGGGTTCCAGAACAGCGCGGACCGCATGGCCGTCACCGGCGGGATCAGCTACGACGAGAATGCACCGGGGAACGTCCTGCGTCGCTGGGGGGTGGGCATCCGTCCGGAAGTCCGTACGAACTTCGGCGGCAACGTCGTCCAGCGCGCGGTGCGTGCCGAAGCGGGAGTACAGCTGCTCGATTATGTGACCGGTGGTGTGAATGTGTCGCGTGATTTCGGCGCGCTCGACGACCGCCTCACGCGCGGTGGTCCGCTCGCGTGGTCCGTTCCGCGTGCCAATATGGGCGCATTCATCGGAAGCGACATTCGGAAGTCGTACACGTGGAACCTCTCGGCTGGCGAGTCGTGGGACGAGTCCGGGGGATGGGGACATTGGCGTCAGGTCCGGCTTGGCTTCAAGCCGTCCGATTGGTGGAGTGGCGAAATCGCGCCCGGATACAGTCGCGGCCATGGCACGGCGCAATACGTCACGCGGGTGGCTGATGCACTCGCAACGGCGACCTTCGGTGCACGATACATCTTCGCTCCCATCGACCAGACGACGTTGTCGCTGCAGTCGCGGTTGAACATGACCATGTCACCGACGCTCAACTTCTCGTTCGTCGCGGAGCCCTTCCTTGCGAGTGGTACGTACGGGACACCCCAGGAATTGCGCGCGGCGCGCACCTACGCGTTCAACGTGTTCGGCAGCGACGTGGGAACCGTGCGCAGGAATGCAAACGCGCGCCAGTTCGAGGTCGATCCAGACGGGACAGGCCCTGCGGCCGCATTCGTGGTGGCGGACAACAGCTTCAACACCCGCTCGATGAACGCCACGGCGAACCTCAGATGGGAGTGGCACCCGGGATCGTCACTCTTTCTGGTGTGGCAGCATCGGCGGTCGAATCCCGCCTCGTTCGGCGACTTCGACGTGCGGCGCGACGTCCGCGGCATCTTCGGGAGTGATGCGGACAACACGCTGCTCTTCAAGTTCAGTTACTGGCTGAATTCGTAGGGTGCGTCAGGCAATTCCGTTGCATCTACCTCTTCCAGGAGTTTCGCTCATGTCACAGGTCGCATACCGTTCAAACGTGCGCATCGTGCGCCGCGTGGGACCCCTTCGCGAGGCCTGGCTGCCCGCGGAGACCGAGCCGGTGCTGTTCGGGACGCACGGCGCAATTGCGGCACACTACGGTGTCCAGAATGTCACGGACCCCCATGCCACCACCATCGACTACATCGTGGCCGCCGCCGCTGGTTGACTGCTCGGCACCTTCGGGGGCGCGCTGGAGGCGCGCGAGATCAGTGCCAGCAACGCCCGGCTCACGGGTGAGGCCGTTGGTGAGGTAGAACTCGAGGACAAGGTGCTGGTGCTGCGGCGCATTCACGTGGTCTTCTCGCTCCACGCACCCGAGTCATCGCGCGATACGATCGAGCGTGTGCACAGCGTGCACCACAGGTCGTGCCCCGTCTATCGTTCCATCAGCTCGGCCATCGCTATCACAACGGAGTACCAACTCCGATCGTCGGCGGAGCCAGGCTGATTGCGGGTACCATACAGCCCATGAGCGATCGGCACGTCACCGTTGCGGTCGTGCAAGCCGAACTGGTGCCGGACCTGCCGGATCTCCTCCTCCGCACGGCGGCCGACGTGCGGAATGCGTGCCGAGCGGGCGCGCAGCTCGTGGTGTTCCCGGAAACGTGGATACCCGGATACCCTGCATGGCTGGACGTCAGCCGCGACGTGGCACTCTGGGACCACGAACCGGCCAAGCAGGTGTTCGCGCGCATGGCGCACGACAGCGTCACAGTGCCTGGTCCCACCTTCGATCGGCTTCGCGGGATGGCACGCGAGAGCGAGGTGACGCTTGTCATCGGCATCACGGAGCGCGTGGAGCATGGAGCAGGTCGGGGCACGCTCTACAACAGCCTGCTCACCATCGGGCCGGATGGCGCGCTGCTCAACCACCATCGCAAGCTCGTGCCGACGTACACGGAACGTCTTGTGTGGGGTGGCGGCGATGCGGAGGGGCTGCGCGCGGTCGACACCCCCGCGGGCCGGGTGGGAGGATTGGTGTGCTGGGAGCACTGGATGCCTCTCGCGCGTCAGGCACTCCACGAATCGGGTGAGGACATTCACGTGGCGGTGTGGCCCACCGCGCACGAGATGCACCAGGTCGCGAGCCGCCAGTACGCGTTCGAGGGCCGCTGCTACGTCATTGCGGCCGGTTCGCTGATGCGCGCTTCCGCGCTCCCACCAGAACTCGAGTCGCATCCCGATCGCGTGACGTCGCCAGACCAATGGGTGCTCCGCGGCGGAAGCGCCATCATCGGTCCGGATGGCGCGTACGTTGTGGAGCCCGTCTATGACACGCCGCGTTGTCTCATCGCGGAGCTCGACTTGGGCCGCATACGACAGGAACAGATGACACTCGACGTTGCCGGACACTATCACCGGCCAGACCTGTTCGAGTTTCGCACGCTGCGCACGGGGCATCGACGCGCGGCGGACGGGTGACGTGGACTACGCGCTGGGGCCCGTCAGTGCGCGCCGCACCGCATCGGCCTGCGCGGAGCCAATCCGGTCGAAGGTCTCGAGGGCATTACGCGCCTGCGCGCGCCACCCCTCATTCCCCGTCACCTGCTCCAGTTGCGCGCGCTCCCACGCGACTTCGCCCTCAATGAGGGCAACTCCCGACTCGTGAGCGGCCTCTCCCGCCAGGACCAGCATCTGCGCCGCATCATTGTACTTTCCCTGCGTGCGACAGGCGGCTGCGCTCACGCGAAAGCCGTCCGCCTCGGACGCGCGATCGTTCCGCTCCGCACTCAGCATCGCCGCACGCAACGCAAGGCGCTCGGCAAGCGGCGCGTCGCCGCGCAGCAGCGCGGTCTCGGCAAGGCCGATCGCGCCCATGACCCGTAGCTGCTCGTTGCCTGCGAGCCCGGCGAACTCGATCGCGTGTCGCTCGTACGCTTCAGCGGCATCGAGCTGATTCGATTCACGCGACGCCAATGCGAGATTGTGGTAGGTCTCTGCCAGGCCACGCGTGTGGCCGATGCGCTGGTAGGCGGGAATCGCCAGCTGGTAGTGCCCGACCGCAACGTCCCGCTTTCCGCGGATGTTCGCGATCATGCCAACGTTGTTGCAGGCGCGGGCCACGAGCAGTTCGTCGCCATCCTGCCGCGCCAGGGCCAGCGTGCGCTCGAATGCCGCCTCCGCGCGATCCAGGTCGCCGCCAAAGAACAGCGCGACGCCGAGCTGGTTCCAGAGCGCGCGCGTCGCGGTGCGATCGCGTCGCGCGGTAATCGCCGAGATTGCGCGGGTGGCCCACGACGCGGCGTCCCTGTCTCTGCCGAGGCGCAGGAGGCACTCGCCACGCAGGACAAGGGCTTCGGGCACGAGGCTGTCGCCCTCGTGCAGCGCCTGAAACGCCGCATCCAGGTCCGCCCACTGGCCATCAGCAGCCAGCTGCCGCCATGCGGTAAGGTCGGAGTGCGAAAACCGTGACATGGACGCGATTCAGTACGCCGCGGCGTAGCCGGAGAAGCCCGCAATACCACCCTGGAGTTCTCGCAGGTCGAGAAACAGCGCGCTCTTCACCTTCGCCCACAATCCACCTGGTGCTTCCTGGACCCACACGCTCAGCGACTTCCGCGCTTGCTCGTCCTTGTCGTCAACGTTCCCGTCGTCATTCACGTCGTCGTCGGCATTGGAAAACGAGAGCTCGAGCTGCGCGGGGCTCGCAGACGAAAACTTCAATCCCGACGGTTCGAACGCGATGATCATGTGCACGGGGTCCGTGACCCGAATGGTGATCAGCACGGAGTCGCCGGGCGCAAAGGGTCGCCCGTCGGGACGTTGGGCGAGCGAACCCGATGGGACCCGGAACTCGAGCAGCCGCGTGGAGTCCTTCGAGCCGGCCCGCGGCCGGAAGTACAGCGCGACGCCGCGATCGCTGCCGCGTTTTGCATAGAAGGATGCCATCGACGACGAGAGGGGGGGCGCGTCGAGGCGGGTTCGGAGGAAGTGCAGCTGCTCAGTGGTGCGCAACTCGGACGGCGGCATTGTGGGATCTGAGCAGCTCGCGAGCAGCGCCATGGCGCACGCAGCGATCAGGAAGCGTGCAGGCGACAGGCAGTGGGATCGTGACATCAGGAGTCCTCGAAGGGCAGGTCGTCAGCGTCCGACGACGAATCGACCGAATCTGATTGTGTGGAGTCGAGCAAGCGGAGCAGGCGCGCACGCGAGATCTCGAGTCGTCGTGCCGCGCGGCTTTTGTTGCCACCGGACAGTTCCAGCATGGCGCGCGCAGCGGAACGCAGGAGTGCGTCGGCGCTCGCAGGAAACGCCAGCGTCGCACCACCGAGCGCTGTGTTGCGCAGTGTGCCATTGAGCTGCAGGTCCTGCGCATCGATCGCATCACCCGGTGCCAGGAGCAGTGCGCGCTCCATCGCGTTCCGGAGCTCCCGCACGTTGCCCGGCCACGAATGTTCCAGCAGCACGGCCATTGCCGCGCGTGACAGTGACTTGGCGGGCACCCCGTATTGCCTCGCGAATGCGTCGAGAAAATGGACCGCCAGCAGTGCGATGTCTCCCTGTCGGACTCGTAAGGGGGGAAGCTCGATGGGTACCACGTTGACCCGATAATACAGGTCTTCGCGAAAGAGTCCCTCGCGCACCGCATCCTGCAGGTTCACATGGGTGGCGGCGATGACGCGCACATTCACGTCCAGCATCCGCGTACCGCCCACCCGACGAATCTGCCGCTCCTCGAGTGCACGCAGCAACTTGCCTTGCAGCGGAAGGGCGAGTTGCGCGATTTCATCGAGGAAGAGGGTGCCGCGATGCGCCACCTCGAACAGCCCCGGCTTGGTGGCCGTCGCACCCGTGAACGATCCCTTTTCATGGCCGAACAGTTCGCTCTCGAGTAGCTGCTCGGGAATCGCGGCACAGTTGATATCCACGAACGGTGCATCCCGCCGTGGACCGTTGTAATGAATGGCCCGGGCTACCAGCTCCTTGCCCGTGCCGGTTTCCCCGGTGAGCAGCACGGTGACGTCGGCATGCGGGATGATTCGCGCGGCGCGCGCCAGTGCGGCCTGCAACGCGCCACTCCCGCCAAGGATCTCGCGGAAATCGTATTTCGCATGTTGCGCGGCGACGAACCCGTCCCGACTCGCGCGTTCCGTGAAGCGAATCGCCCGATCGTTCGTCCAGGCGCGTAGCAGATCGAGATCATCTGGCAGGGCAAAATACTCGCTCGCTCCAGCGCGCAACATGTCAAGCGCGACGCGATGATCGGTCGACGCGCTCACCACGGCAATATCTCGTTTCGAGGACAGGGCATTGAGGTGCTCCTCCACCTGTTCGTCGTGTCCGGCACACGCCACGAGCGTTGCGGCAAATGCCCGATCATCCGCCTCGGCCAGCGTTTCGATGGTCACGAGGTCCAGCCCGCAGTCACGCGCCAGCTGGGGCCAGAGTTCGGACATCGAATCGGAGAGCGCGAGGAGCGCGAGAGATGGCACGGCAGTGGGAAAGAGGACGTGACCGGGTCGCAAACGAGCGCGCCGGCGCGCCTCGACATGCTTTCTGTCGAGGCACGCCCCAGGGCAATCTAGCGGTGATCGTCACCACCATCCTTGTCGTCGTCCTCGTATGCCTTGAACGAGCGACGGATATTCGCGTTGATCGTGGCGGCATTCGCGGCAACCCGCGGATCGAGTCGGGCCCCGTTGGCGCCAAGGAACCAGCTGTTGACGTCCACCCCAACGGTCACGTTCAGGCCGTCCTTCGTCACGACGATAGGCGGCGAAAAGGACAGTTCCAACTCCGCGGTGAGATCGGTGGAGTACACGAACGGCGCCCCACCGAACGTTCCAGCCACACGGATGCTCTTGTCCGCAAGCTCCGGATGTGTGGTGGCGATACCCACGGCGTTGCTGCCGGCACGTGCCGGGCTGATGCGCGCCTCCAACCCGCTGTAGGTGCCCTCCGGAATGCTAGCCGAGAAGGCGGTCTTCGCCCCTGGCGTGAGTGACAGTTCGATGGCGGCCGGACTGACCTCGATGTCCTGGCAGTCACCCTGCTGACCCTGTGCCGTGATCCTGCAAGACGCATCTACCTTCGCGAGCTCGACGTTCGACAACACCAGCTGCACCTTGCTCAGGATGATCGAGTCGGCTGGTGAGGCAGCGAGCGACGCACTGATGGATCGCGCGGGCGTTGACCTGGCGGTCGAGAACGAGACACTCAGGGCGCGTGTACCGCGCGGGCCAACGCTGTCACTGCACGCGCTGGACAGCAGAACGGACGAGCCGATGGCGAAGCTGAGGATGCCGTAACGTGCGATGGAAGCTTTCATGGTATTTCTCCTTTCAGGAAGTGACGCCGCGTTCAGGGGATTTTTCGTTCGCGCCGCTGCACCAGGACAAGGCAGGCAACGCGCCAACCCCATCAACGGAGTCGAGGCATCATAAACCGCACACTGGCAAGAGCTTACGAAGCCTGTGATGCACGTCACCGGCCATTTTTCTGCATCGTCGCGGTACACATCCGTATCGCAGTATCTCGCTCGCCCGCCATTCTGCAATTGGGCCTGTCCGGTACCAGATCCACACGTAAGTTGCCGAATGCCAATCCGAACGCTGCACCAATTCACCGTCGCAACACTCCTGGCGACGAGGTTCGTCGTTCCCCGTGTTGGGGCGAATGCACAGCCGGCGCAACATGCCGCCGACACGGTAGCGCGACCCTTTGGCACACTGCGCGCGCAGGCCGATGAACAGCAACGCTGGCTCGAATCGCGGATGACGACCGTGCTTCCCGCACTGATGCGCAAGCACGGCGTGGACATGTGGGTGGTTCCCATGCGCGAGTA
>JAYVNZ010000373.1:0-1549 GCA_043758185.1 Gemmatimonadaceae bacterium
AACCTGCTGCCTGCAGCGTCGCGCGCATCCGTGGCAACGCGTGGGACGCCAGGGCGGTCCGGATGTCATGGTCGAGCTGCCAGTGCTCGTCCGCTCCCAGGCGCGCAACGATGGCCGAGAGGAGCACCACGCCGCTGCCAGCAACCGCCGCGAGCGCCAGGTGGTGGCGCCGCGACGGCGCGTGTGCGTCAGCGCCCAGTCTGGACCCGAGATGCGGCTGCATGGACGGTGCAAACGCACAGACCACGCCCGCGCGCCATCACGGAATGGCGGCGCAGCCCTCCGCCTTTACGCACTGTGGATCCAGCGGCGGCAGATGCAGCCGGAGCAGTTCCTTGTTGACCGCCACGAGGTCGGTCTTGTACACGTTCGCGAGCTGATCGGTGTAGCCCTTCAGTTCCGTCGTGAGGATCCCGAAGATTTCCGGCATGGTGTTGATGGGGGCACCATCACCCCGCTCGGCCATCGACACCAGGTTGGCCAGGCGGTTGTTCACCTTGATGGGAAAGTTGAGCGGGTCCTGTCCGCTCTGGTTGCGCACCTGGTAGATGTCTTCTTCCACCGCCGAGGCGTGGCTCTTGAGTGTTTCGCCAGTGGACTTGAGTGCCGCGTCGCTCGACTTCTTGTACCTGTCGGCGAGCTGCGCCTTGACGCGGCGGATACCGATCACCGCTTCGTTCGCCTCGTTGGCCTTGTCGCGCACACGCTTGGAGAACGCGTACTGGGCGCGCATGTCTGCGTCGGTCACATCGGTGATGCGGGGATTCCGCGTGACCACGGCAGGAACGCTCATGGAGCGTCCGTCGGCCGTGAGGCGCGCGCTGTAGCGGCCAGGCGGAACAGCGGGGCCATTGGTGCCTGCGCCCCACAGGATCATGCCGGGAAAGGTCGCGATTGGTTTTGCGCGGAGATCCCACGTGATGTGGTTGAGGCCTGCGGTCCTGGGGAGATATGGACCAACTCCGCCTCTCCGTCCCCCGGCGGCGGCCGCGAGTGCCGCCTTTGCGGCCGAATCCGGGTGCGTGGTGTCTGGCTCGAAGGTCCGGAGTACCGTGCCGGTGGAATCGAGGATGTCGAGCTTGAGCGACGACGGTGCTGTCTTCAGCGACCAGCTGATGGCCATGCCCGCACCGGAGCGGACTGCCACGGGCGGTGCATAGAGATGTGCGTCGGCGGCGAGGAACTCGGGCGTCGCCTGCCGCAGTGGCGCGAGGTTGTCCAGCACCCAGAAGCCGCGTCCGTGCGAGGCGATCACGAGCTCGTTGCCCCGGACCACGAGGTCGGACACAGGGACGTCGGGCATGTTGAGCATGAGCGGCTGCCATGCTGCGCCGTCGTCGTGAGAGAAGTACACCCCGTGCTGCGTGGCGGCGTAGAGCATGCCCTTGCGCACGGGATCCTCGCGCACGGCGTGGACGTACGCGTCGGGCCGGATGCCCGAGACGATCTTCGTCCAGGTGCGACCGTAGTCCGCTGTCTTGAAGATGTAGGGCGCGAAATCGCTGAGCAGTGGCTTGCGCACGGATACGTAGGCCGCGCCATCGTTGAA
>JAYVNZ010000374.1:0-9701 GCA_043758185.1 Gemmatimonadaceae bacterium
CAAGCCGTCCACGGGTGTCAACAACCCGACGATCGTGCCGGGCTCGGGCTACTGGTCCGCGACCATCACGCACACGCAGATCGCCAGCTTCTCCTGCGGTATCGGCGTCAACACCACGAACCCCATCGTCACCACGGCAGGCGACGGCGAGCCGGCCTGCAAGTAGGCCTCATCAACGCTGTTCGAAGGGCGCGGTGCCTCACGGCACCGCGCCTTTCGTGCGTCCAGCCGCCGCCGCCGAAACATTTTCCCGCAGCACACGTATCCACCTGCATGAGCGTCATACGATTGCGGGTGCGCGAGGTGCGCGAAGCGCTTGGCTGGTCGCAGCGGGAGCTTGCGCGTCGATCCGGCGTTCGTCACGCAACCATCAGTGAAGCGGAGCGCGGACGGAGCATCAACCTCGCCACCCTCGAGAAGCTCGCCGACGCGCTCGACATCGACGCCGCAGTCCTCATCATGCATGACCGAGGTCTCGCCAGGGTGCACTGACAGCCGTCCTCCCTGATGACCCGTTGCATTCGCTGACGCTTGTCGTCATCGTCACGCCATGAGCGAATGCCCGATGTCCACCACCGCAGCGAAATGACGGAGAGCGCGCAGCCCCGCGTGGACTCGGCCGATGCGGTAGCCAACCCTTGGCGCCAGGCGGGCGCCTACCTCGTCCTCGTTGTGCTGCCCCTGCTTGGCATGCTGGCGGTCCTCGCATGGGGATCGTCCCGGTATGACGAACTCCCGTCACGAATTGCCGAGAGGGTACCCGAACTGGTTCCCGCAGCAATGGCCGTGCTGCGCCCGTCGCTTCTGCTCGCACAGCTCGTGGTGATCCTCACGCTCTCTCGGCTCACCGGACGTCTGTTCGTGCGGTTCGGCCAACCGCGCGTGGTTGGAGAGATGTTCGCGGGCGTCCTGCTCGGCCCGTCCGCGCTCGGGCTCATCGCGCCTCACCTCTACGACATGCTGTTCCCCAGGGGCAGCGTACGGTTCCTGAACGCCCTCAGCCAGGTGGGCCTGATGCTGTTCATGTTCCTGGTGGGGCTCGAGCTCGATCTGGCTTCCATCAGGCGTCATGGACGCGCGGTCATTCTCGCGGCGCACGCGGGCATCGCCCTTCCATTCTTCTTCGGCACCGCCATTGCGCTCGTCCTGTACCAGCGGCTCGCGCCCGGTGGCGTGCCGTTCTTTGCCTTTGCACTGTTCGTGGGTGTCGCCATGAGCGTGACCGCCTTTCCCGTGCTGGCGCGCATCATCGCCGAGCAGACGTGGCGGTCGTCGACGCTTGCATCGCTCGCACTGTCTACCGCCGCGGTGAGCGACGTAACGGCGTGGTGCATCCTCGCGGTGGTGGTCGCCCTGGCTCGTGATGCGGCCACCCCGATTCCGCTCTGGGTCACGGCTGGGGGCCTCCTGGCACTTGTGGTCCTGATGGGCACCGTAGGCAGGCTTGCCGTGGCATACCTCGCCCGTCGCCTCACGAGCGACGCACGGCGTGATCGCGTGGATGACGATGCGCTGGCGGCGGTCATCGTCGTGGTGCTCGCGTGCGCGCTGACGACGGAAATGCTTGGCGTGCATGCCCTGTTCGGGGCGTTTCTCGCGGGCGTCGTCATGCCGAAGGATGCGGTCACCATCCAGGCGATCGAGGTACGACTCCGAGAAGTGCTCTCCATCATCCTGCTGCCCATCTTCTTCACCTTCTCCGGCCTTCGGCTGCGGATCGGGTCCATTTCCGACGGATGGACGTGGGCTGTCTGCGGCCTGGTCATCGTGCTGTCCGTCGTGGGCAAGGTGGGCGGCTCCGCGCTCGCGGGTCGCGTCTCCGGATTCAGCTGGCGCAACGCCGTTTCCCTCGGTGTGCTGATGAATACGCGCGGGCTGATGGAGCTGGTGGTGCTCAACATCGGGCTCGACGCCGGCATCATCTCGCCACCACTCTACGCCGTGCTCGTACTCATGGCGCTCCTGACCACGCTCATGACGACGCCCTTGCTCCGCCTGATCGGACCACAGGCGCCGCGCCTCGGCATGCAGGAGGTCGTCACGGCATCCCAGCGCCGTTCCACTCGCTCAGTACGCAGGGGCTGACGGACGGTCATCAGGAAGCCGTCGTCACACGCGGGTGAGGCCGAACGCGATCGTCGCTCGCAGTCGCACCCGCGCTTCGCCGGTAGGCGTGCCTAGCGCTCGACTGCCTCCAGGCGCCGCTTCGCAATCCCTATCGGCACGAGGGTGGCCGTCACGCACAGCGCCCCCGCCAGTCCGAACCCCAGGATCATCTCCCCCGCCGACGACGGCGTTCCATAGAACTGGGCCGAGAGGTAGTTGTACACCGGCCGCGCCTCCAGCACGATCACTCCGGCGATGAGCGCAACGGACGCGATCATGTACAGCAGCCCGCCGAATGACGTGGGAATCTGCGCCGCGTTCTCCGTTTCGAACTGCGGAAACAGCGTGCCGAAGCCGAGCGCCATGCCGCAGAGTGCCAGCGTCATGAGCGTGATGGTCATGATCGACACCGCGAACATGAAGTTGCTCACCTGGAGGAGCGCGTTCGTCACGGTCATGATTCCCAGCGCCAGGATGAGCAACGGCAGCGTGCCCACCCAGAACTTGGCCCAGAGCAGGTCCTTCACGGGCATGGGGCTCGACTTCAACAGCCACAGCGTGCGCCCCTCCAGCGAAACGCTGGGGAAGATGAACCGCGCCGCGATGGACGCCAGCACAAAGCCGGCGAGAAGGATGTTGAAGAACGGGATGACATTCCTGAGGAACAGGGTGATGCCCTCGCCGCGCAGCGGCAGGTACTTGATGTTGAACACGTAGACCACCACCAGCACCGCCAGCAGGATGAGTTGCGACCATTGCGTGGTGTCACGGAAGAACAGTCGCAGCTCCTTCAGCATCAGCTCGCGGCGCAGGATGCCGAAGGGCGCAAACAGCCGGTAGCTCACGCGCCGCGTGACGCTGTTGCGCGCCCAGCGCTGGCCACTCTCCTGCGCCTTGCTGAACCCGTCCATGTAGAGCGCGCGGTGGAGCATGGCACCAATCACGAACGCCGCGGCCGCAGTGCTCCACAGCAGGTACAGGGGAAGCCAGTCCGGCCGGTTGTCCAGCCACCCCAGCAGCGAACGCTGCACCCACTCGCTCGGCAGGAATGGCGACGTGGGCGTGCGGAGGATCGTCACGAACTCCACGAGGCTGCGAAAGCCCTCGGGTCGCGCCAGGCGTTCCGGGCGCACGATGCGAAAGAGCAGCACGATGCCGCCCGCCGCGAGCACCGCGATCACGCTGAGGATGTCGCGCGTCCGGCGTGCGGGAAAGATGTTCACGAGCAGCAGCGTGATCGCGCTGCCGATCACCGCCGGCACCATGAGGAAGGGCACGAACACGGCGATGACGAGCAAGGGGAACAGCACGCCGCCATGATACGCCACGCCGAACGCGGCAAACATGGGTACCGCCATGGTGACCACCATCCAGCTCGACGCCACGGCTGTCTCGAGGAGCTTCGCGCCATACAGCGTGAGCCAGTCCACTGGCGCCGCCACGAGCAGGTCGAGGTCCTTTGCCAGGAAGAAGCTCGACAGCGCAGTGATGATGTTCGAGAGCAGCAGGATGGAGAAGAACCCCACCAGGATCAGTCCGAGCAGCTTGCCCGCCAGAAAGGGGCCGAGGTCCGGCACGTTCCGAAAATAGACGAGCAGCTTGTACAGCACGGCGAAGATGAATGCCCAGAACAGCAGCCCGATACCTCCCAGGATGCTCAGGCGCGCCCCGCGCCCGCGCTCGTTGGCCATGGTGCGCGAGCGCGCCGTCAGCCATTTGGGGAGCAGCAGCAGCTCGAGCGAGGGATCGGGCCGGCCCGCTGCGTCAGGCATCCAGCACCTCGACGAGCTCGCGGGCCGCGTTCTCGCCGGTGAGCCGCAGGAAGATCTGTTCGAGTCCTTCCGAGTCACCGGTGCTGGCCGCCGCGGCGCGCAGTTCCGCCATGGTGCCGCACGCGCGGATGGTGCCCTTGGCGATGATCGCCACGCGGTCGCACAGGGTCTCCGCCACTTCCAGCGTGTGCGTGCTCATCATGATTGTATGCCCGCGACGCGTGTACTCGCGAAACAGGTCCTTCAGGATGCGCGCCGCCTTGGGGTCGAGCCCAACCATCGGCTCGTCCACTACGATCACCTCGGGACGATGCACGAACGCACTCGAGATGATGAGCTTCTGCCGCATGCCATGGCTGTAGCTTTCCACCAGCTCATCCCGCCACTCCTCCAGGTCGAACAGCGCCAGCAACTCGCGCGCGCGATGCTCCACCTCGGCGCCCTCCTGTTCATACAGCCCAGCCACGAAGCGCAGGAACTCCGCGCCCGTGAGCTTCTCGTAGATGAAGGGCCGGTCGGGAATGAAGCCGAGCCGCATCTTGGCACCGATCGGATCGGCGGCAAGGTCCACACCGGCAATCGAGATGGCGCCGCCAGACGGCTTCAGGATGCCGGCAATCATGCGCAGCGTGGTCGTCTTGCCGGCACCATTGGGGCCGAGGAAGCCGAACAGTTCCCCGCGGGGAACTTCCAGGTCGATCTGGTCCACCGCGGTGAAACTGCCATACCGCTTCGTGAGTTGGCGCAGGCTGATCATGTCGGCGGAGTGGGAGAACAGGCGGGAGGGTCAGCGAGCGGAGATCACGTCGATCTTCAAGGTGCCCATCAGCCGGAGGAGCTCGGCCTGCTTGCCCAGGCCGCCGATGGTGAACCGCAGGTGCGACGCATCCGCAGGGAACTGCCCGAAGGTGGGATCCACGGCGACCCAGCGCTCGAGCCAGATCTCGGGCCACGCATGGTAATAGAATTTTCCATCCAGATAGGCGAGTCCCGCGGCGACACGCGCGGGAACACCCGCAGCGCGCGCGACCGCCACGTACAACTGCGTGTGCTCGTTGCAGTCGCCCTGGCGTGACTGCAGCGTTGCGACCGCACTCGGAATGCCGACGGTGATCTTCTTCGCCAGCGAATCGTACATCCAGCGGTTGATACGCTCACCAACGACACGCGGATCTGTATCCGTACCGCGGAGCCGGATCGCGAGCGCGCGGATGTCGGGATTGTCCACTTCGAGCAGTGGCTCCGCGTCCATGAACACGCTCATCACCGTTGCCTTCGCGCCATTGGGCAGCACGTAGGCGGCCTTCAGCGCCGCCGGCGCTTCGCGCGTGATGGTCAGCGTGTCACCCTTGAGGTGCTGCCGATATCCCTTGACGTCGAACCCATCGAGATCCACGCCGGTGAGCCGCAGCGTCAGTTCCGACAGGTTCTGCTTCAGCGCCTTGTTCGCGCTGATGGCCGTGGACTCGTAGATGTCCTGGCCTGGCGACACCTGACCGCCGCGCTTCGCGACATCCATCCTCCAGTTCTCGAATGCCACCTCGTACGGCCGTCGCTCCAGCGTGAGGCCGAGCAACTGCGTGGCGAGTACAACGCGTCCCTGTTCATCGACCCAGCCGCTGAAACCGCCGGCGCTCGTTCCCTCCGACGCAAGCCGCCAGGCGCGAATGGTATCGGGCAAGGCACCACGCCACCGGCCGGTCGCATCCATGACGCTGCTGTCCTGCAACACGAACACGCTCTCCGCCTGCACCGCGATGCGCGCGTCCTTCGAGGCCATCGACGCAGGGTCGAAGATGGGCAGTGTGTACGACTTGCCCACCTTCGGGCGTTCTCCCAGTGCGATGGCGAGAGGCACAAGTGTCGGCAACAGGATGGGCCCCGACAGTCGGATGCGTTGCGTGTCGGCGGCTTGACCCGGCACGCCCTTCACCGTGAGGAGCAACAGCGAGTCGCCAATCACGCGCCCCTGCGCCTTGATGGGCGTGAGGTCCGCGTCCATGTCGAGCGAGAAGCTCGTGACTCGCAGCGAGCGCGAGAGACGCACCGTCGTTCGCGCGCTGGCGCGGTGCATCCGGCCGGCGATCGGCAAGTCGGCCACGAGGTAGTCGGCCACGATGATGGCCCCCGCGGCCGTATCCACCGTGGTGGAGGCAAACCCGATCTGTTGTCCCTTCTGGAGCACCGCGAAATACGTGGCGCCAGGCGTCACGCGCAGCCCCGCCTCGGCGAGCAGCTCGGTGTGCGGCCGGAACAGCTCGCGCTGCGCGAGCAGGACAAGGCCGCCGAGCCACACGGCAAGGATGCCACCCGCCAGCAGGCCGCGCTTGCCGAACCGGCGGACCACAGCGCTACCTGCTCTGGCTCTCGCGCGCCCGGCGGTAGGCGAGTGCCGCCTCCGCGGGGCGGCCAAGCCGGTCGAGCACGATGCCGATGCCCTTCAACGCGCGAATGTGCCGGGGGTCCAGTGCCGCCGCTGCCTCGTACGCGGCCAGCGCGGCGGGCAGGTCATCAATGTGGTTGTAGGCTTCACCGAGGTAATACTGCGAATCAGCGCGTGTCGGGTCGGCGGCGACGGCGGCGAGGAGGGGCTCCACCGCCTCGCGCCAGCGTGCGCGCTTGGAGAACAGCATGCCCAGCTGCACCTGCACCTCGGCATTGCGGTCGTTGGCCTTGGCGGCGCGGCGCAGGTCCACCTCCGCCTGGTCGTAGCGCGCACGCGACGCCAGCACGGTGGCGCGAGCGCAGAGGATGGCGACGTCGTCGGGACTGGAATCCAGCGCGCGCCCGAGCTCCACGAGCGCGCCCTCCACGTCGCCACGACGCTCGAGCAGGCCCGCCAGCACGGCACGTGCGCGCGAGTTGCCCGGTTCACGCGAAATGATGTTCCGCAGCGTCGTGAGTGCGCCGCTCATCTCGCCGCGCGCGGCCATGTCGGCGGCCTGAACCACCTGGTCGGCTGCGACCGCGGCGGCCCGCTCGTCGGTGGACGCCAGCGCACGCTCCTGCTCGTTCAGGTCGAGATTCGCCTGCGGCTCCGGCGCCGCGGCGGGAGTGGGCTCCGCTGCGGCGGACTGCTGATCTGCCTTCGGCTGCGACATGCTGCTGTTCATCTCCACGGTGTGGGGATCACGCGAGTGCGAGCGTCGTCTCGGCATTGATCCAGTCCAGGTATTTCGCGTTGCCTGCGGTGACGGAGAGGGCCAGCAGCTCCGGCACCTTGTACGGATGCAATTCGTCAAAGGCGAGCTGGAGCGTCTCCAGCCGCGCCGAGCGGGTCTTGAGGAGCACGACGACTTCCTGTTCGTCGGCAATCTTGCCCTGCCATCGATACATGGATCGCCCGCCGGGCATCACGGTGCCACATGCGATCAGGCGGCGCTCGAGCAAT
Source organism: Gemmatimonadaceae bacterium (assembly GCA_043758185.1). Taxonomy (GTDB): domain Bacteria; phylum Gemmatimonadota; class Gemmatimonadetes; order Gemmatimonadales; family Gemmatimonadaceae; genus AG11. The sequence continues at coordinate 7,270 of JAYVNZ010000374.1, forward strand.
GCACGCACGAACTTCACGGCTTCATCCGCGGAGCTGAGCGTCGTCATCACGACGATGGCGTCGGTGTGCGGCATGGTCGGCGTGCAGGGGTAGGAAGGGTGCAACGGGCCGGCGGCAGCGCGCCGCCGTGAATCTCGTGCGGCACCGCCGTGTAATCTAATTGTTGTCTCGCGCCGGGTCGCCACGCGCAACCGTCGCCGCTTGTCTCGAACTGGTCCTGGAGCGAGCTTTCCCTGGTTATGGCAGAAGACGCATTGATCGTCCGCGGCGCACGCGAGCACAACCTGCGCAACGTGGACGTAACCATCCCCCGCGACCGGCTCACGGTCATCACGGGACTGTCAGGCTCGGGCAAGTCATCGCTCGCCTTCGACACGATTTACGCGGAAGGCCAACGGCGTTACGTCGAGTCCCTTTCCGCGTACGCGCGCCAGTTCCTTGGCCTCATGGAGAAGCCGGACGTCGACGCCATCGAGGGATTGTCGCCGGCCATCTCCATCGAGCAGAAGACCGCGGGTCATAATCCGCGCTCCACTGTTGGAACCGTCACCGAGATCTACGACTACCTGCGCCTGCTGTACGCGCGCGCTGGAACGCCGCACTGTCCCACGTGCGGGCGTCCGGTGCAGCGACAGAGTCCGGCGCAGATCTCGGAGTCCGTGCTGGCGTGGCCGCAGGGCACCAGGATCGAAGTGCGCGCACCGCTCATCCAGGGGCGCAAGGGCGAATTCCGCGAGCTGTTCGAGAGTGTTCGCAAGCAGGGCTTCATCCGGGCATACGTCGATGGCGCCCTCATCGAGGTGGCCGATCCGCCCAAGCTGAATCGCCGCCAGAATCACGATGTGTCTGTGGTGGTGGACCGGCTTACGGTAAGCACGGACGATCGTGGCCGGCTCACGGATTCCATCGAGACGGCGCTCAAGCTGGCGGAAGGCCTCGTGGAAGTGGTGAATGCCGATACGAATGCCATCGAGACGTTTTCGGAGAAGTATGGCTGCCCCACGTGCGGCATCTCGATGCCGGAACTGGAACCGCGTCACTTCTCGTTCAACTCGCCATTCGGCGCGTGCAGCAAGTGCGGCGGACTCGGGACGCGTCGTCGCGTGAGCGAGGAGCTGGTCCTGGGCGACGCTCGCATCTCCATCCTCGAGGGCGTGGTCCTGCCATGGGGCGAGCCCACCGGCTACCTGCGCAAGGTGGTGCTGCCCACGCTCGCGCGACAGTTCAAGTTCGACCTGAACACCGCGTGGGGTGAACTGTCGCAATCCGTGCGCGACTGCCTGCTGCACGGCGACGGGTCGGCGGGAAAGAAGAAGAAGGGCGACACATCATGGGAAGGCATCATCGCCAACGTCGAACGTCGATACGAGGAGAGCGAGTCCGACATGGTGCGTGTCGAGCTCGAAGCCTACATGCTCGCCGTGCCATGTTCGGCCTGCGAAGGCCATCGCCTCAAGCCCGAGTCGCTTGCCGTCACCATCGATGGGCGCAACATTGGCCAGGTCACGGACTTCGCCATCACCGAGGCGCTCTCGTTCTTCGAGCACATTCCCATCAAGGACGAGGATCACGTCGTCGGCCTCGACGTCGAGATTGCGGGGCCCATCCTGAAGGAGTGCCGCGAGCGGCTGCGCTTCCTCGTGGACGTTGGGCTCGACTACCTCACACTCGGCCGATCCGCGGAGTCGCTCTCAGGTGGCGAGGCGCAACGCATCCGCCTCGCCACGCAGATCGGGTCGCGGCTCGTCGGCGTGCTCTATATCCTGGACGAGCCATCGATTGGCCTTCACCAGCGCGATAACGCGCGGCTGCTCGGTACGCTGGAGCAGCTTCGCGACCTGGGCAACACGGTCATCGTCGTGGAGCACGACGAGGAGACCATGCGCGCGGCGGATCACGTCATCAACATGGGTCCCGGTGCTGGCAAGCACGGCGGGGAAGTGATTGCCGAAGGCACGGTAGAGGAGATCATCCGTAATCCGCGGTCCATCACCGGCAAGTACCTCAGCGGCGAGTCCGAGATTCCGCTGCCCGCCGAGCGGCGCGCGCCGGATGTGAAGAAGATGATTCGCATCCAGAATGCGCGCGAGCACAACCTGCGCAACGTGACGGCGGAAATTCCCCTCGGCCTGTTCGTCACCGTCACCGGCGTGTCAGGGTCGGGCAAGAGCACGCTCATCGAGGACATCCTGCATCGGACGCTGGCGCGCCACTTCTATAGGGCGCGAGTGATTCCTGGCCTGCACGATCGCATCACGGGGCTCGAGCACATCGACAAGGTCATCGACATCGACCAGAGCCCCATTGGCCGCACACCGCGGTCCAATCCGGCCACGTACACCGGGTTGTTCACGCCCATTCGCGAGTTGTTTGCCGAGCTACCAGAGGCAAAGATTCGCGGATACGGGCCTGGTCGCTTCTCGTTCAACGTG
>JAYVNZ010000375.1:0-14421 GCA_043758185.1 Gemmatimonadaceae bacterium
GAGGAGCAGGAGGCCATCGACCTGTCCATTCCCTGGACGCGCGTCGTGGAGGAACGGCATACGACCCACGAGGGCGCCGGCGTCGATCTCCTGCCATTCATCGCGGACAACAAGGACCAGTTCGTCCTCAAGCCGAACGACGAATACGGTGGCAAGGGCATCGTGCTGGGTTGGGAGGTGGACGACAGCGCATGGCAGGCCGCGCTGCGCCTTGCCCTCGCCGAGCCGCACATCGTGCAGCAGCGCATTCCATTGCCGAAGGAAGACTACCCCAGCCTCGTGGACGGCAAGGTCCTGTTCATCGAGCGCATGGTGGACACGGCCCCATACGTCGCATACGGCGACCATGTGGACGGCGTCCTGTCGCGATTGGGCACGGCGTCGCTGCTGAACGTGACGGCGGGCGGTGGCAGCCAGACGCCAACGTTCATCGCGGAGAAGCGGTGACGACGATACAAGTGCGTTTGGGGGATGGAAGGGCGTTGACCGTCGCTCACGCGAATTCAACGAATCCAACGAATCAAGCGAATCCTGCGAGGCCCGCGAGCATGACGGATTCGCGTGGATTCGCGAGATTCGTGAGATTCGCGTTGCCGACGAACAACGCCGTTGCCGTGACCGGTTCAACCATGTGGAAAGGACTTCCATGAAAGCCCCATCCCTCACCCTCGGGATCGAAGAGGAATACCAGATCATCGATCCGCAGTCGCGGGAGCTCAAGTCCTACATCACCGAGATCCTGAAGGGCGACTCGATGATCCTCGACGAAGTCAAGCCGGAGCTGCACCAGTCGATGGTGGAGATCGGGAGCCGAGTGTGCCACACGCCGCAGGAACTGCGCGGTGAGTTGGTGCGGTTGCGTGGCATGGTGATGGATCTCGCGGGCAAGAATGGCCTCGTCATCGCCGCCGCGGGAACGCATCCCTTCTCGTGCTGGACCAAGCAGGAGATCACGCCGCTCGAGCGCTACATCGGCGTGCGGCAGGACCTGCAGGATCTCGCGCAGCAGCTCCTCATCTTCGGCACGCACATCCACATCGGCATCGAGGATCGCGACTTCATGATCGAGGCGATGAACGTGTCGCGGTACCTGCTGCCGCACGTGCTCGCCCTGTCCACGAGCTCCCCATTCTGGCAGGCCCGCCGCACGGGGCTCAAGTCGTACCGAAGCATCGTGTTCCGCAATTTCCCACGCACCGGCGTCCCACCCATCCTCGAGTCGTACAACGACTACGAGGAGTTGCTCGGCGTGCTCGTGAATACGGGCTGCGTCCCCGACGGGTCGAAGATCTGGTGGGATGCGCGCCCGCATCACGCCTATCCCACACTCGAGTTCCGCGTGTGCGACGTCTGCACGCGCGTGGAAGAAGCCGTCTGCCTTGCGTCCATCCTGCAGGCCATCATTGCCAAGATCTGGAAGCTCCGGCGCGACAACCTCACCTTCCGGCTCCATTCGTCCGCGCTCGTGGAGGAGAACAAGTGGCGAGCCGTGCGGTTCGGCCTGGACGGAAACCTGATAGATTTCGGGAAGGAAAAGGAGCAGCCGGCCCGGGAGCTGATTACCGAAATGCTGGAGTGGTTCGTGGATGACGTGGTAGATGAGCTGGGCAGCCGGCGCGAGGTAGAGTACGCATTCGAGATCATGCGTGGCGGCACGAGTGCCGACAGGCAGCTCGCGACCTATGAGCGCACCGGCGACCTTCGCGGTGTCGTCGATCGGGTCATCGCGGAAACGGCAGAAGGCGTACGTCCGGATATCGTGAGTGCATTCAGCAACCGTGCGCTCGAGGGCGATCCGTACAGGATTGCCACGCTCGGCGACGCCAGGGCTACGCCCGCGCGCGGCAGCTGGACGGCCTGATGTCGCCACACCGCCAACGCCGCCCCGTCATCGGCATTCCCACGCAGACACTCCAGAGTCTCGGCGGCGTGTCCAGTGAAATTCCCCCGTCGTGGGTCATGAGCCAGCGCTACATCCTCACGCTCACGGCGGCGGGCGCCATTCCCTGGATGATCCCGCTGGTGGACGAGGTGACCCTCCGCGGCGTCTATACCGAGCTGGATGGTGTGTTCCTCCCGGGCGGCGCGGATATCGACCCGCTCACGTACGGCGCAGCACCGCATCCCCTGTGTGAGATGACGGATCGCGAGCGGGATCGCGTGGAGGTCTCGCTCGCCCGGTGGGCGCTGCAGGAAGACAAGCCGGTGCTGGGCGTCTGTCGCGGCATGCAGCTCATCAATGTGGCGGCGGGCGGATCGCTCTACCGTGATCTCGCGGAGGAGATGCCGGGCTCCATCAAGCACGACTACTTCCCCTACAGCGGCCAGGGCTATGCGCGGGACTACCTGGCGCACGATGTCAGTGTCCTGGCAGGATCCCGGTTGGCACAGCTCGTAGGGGCTGGTCCGCACCGCGTGAACAGCATGCATCACCAGGGCATCAAGGAGCTGGGAAAGGGACTGCACGCCACGGCGGCGGCGCCGGACGGGCTCATCGAAGCGCTCGAGGGCGACGACGACAGCTATCTCGTGGCAGTGCAATGGCATCCCGAAGCCCTGACCGACAGCGATGTGCGGACGCGGGACCTGTTCGAGGGGTTCATCCAAGCGTGTGCGGAGTGGCGTCGGGACCATTGATGGCCCACGCCGCACGACGCCTGGTGTGCTGGTGCGCGCTCGCCCGCGTCGTGAGCACGGCGCCCCTGACGGCGCAGATGCCCATCCCCCGGAGTCAGGTCGCCTCGGTGGTGCAGCACGTGGCCGGCGCGCGCATCGAGATCCTGTATCACCGCCCTGTTGCCCGCAGTCGCGCACTGTTCGGCGCGCTCGTGCCGTGGGGACGGATCTGGACTCCCAGCGCAGACAGCGCGGCGCGCCTGAGCGTGTCCGCGCCGGTCACCATCAACGGGGAGCCGCTTGCGGCGGGCAACTACAGCGTGTGGGCCATTCCGGACTCGTCGTCATGGACGGTGATCTTCAACGCCACGCCGGCTGCGTTCCACCTGCGGTATCCCGAAGGCCACGACGTGCTCAGGGTGCACGCCACGCCCCAGCGCGGTGAGCACGTGGAGTCACTCCTGTTCGCGTTTCCGCTTGTGGATGCCGATTCCGCCGTGCTCACCCTTCGATGGGGCACGACAGTGGTGCCACTCACCCTCCACGCCGTGCCGAACGACGCACGGTAGACTTCGGACGGACATGCCAATGAAGCTCAAGCCGGTGTCGGGGAAGCGCTCCATTCGTCTCGATGATTCGGATGCGCAGGTTCGCACGTTGCCTGACGCGGACGACGTGGAGCGCGAGACGCGGAAGTACACGGACCGCATTTCCGCCCTGCAACATGTGCTCTACGCCGATGCACGCTACGCGCTCCTCATTGTGCTCCAGGGCCGCGACGCATCGGGCAAGGATGGGACCATTCGCAAGGTGTTCAGCGCGGTCAATCCCCAGGGCTGCCACGTGGCCAGCTTCAAGGCGCCCACCGACCTGGAACAGCAGCATGACTTTCTCTGGCGCATCCACCAGCAGGTGCCGCAACGGGGAATGATCGGCATCTTCAACCGCTCGCACTACGAGGACATCCTGGTGCCGCGCGTGCACGGCACCCTGCCGAAGAAGGTGTGGTCCGCGCGCCATGCGCAGGTCAACGATTTCGAGGCCATGCTGGCCGCGAACAACGTGGTCATCCTCAAGTTCCTGCTGCACATCTCGCGCGATGAGCAGAAGCGGCGCCTTGCCGATCGGCTCACGGATCGCGAGAAGAACTGGAAGTTCCGCACGGAAGACCTCGACGATCGCAAGCTGTGGAGCGAATACACCAAGGCCTACCGCGGCGTGCTCGCCAATACACACACGAAGGATGCTCCCTGGTACGTCGTCCCCGCCGACGACAAGGACGTGCGCAACCTGCTGATCGCGCGCACGATCGCCGAGCGGCTGGCGGGCCTGCACCTGCGGTATCCGCCCATGGACGCGTCGCTGGCCGGCCTCAAGGTCAAGTGACGACCGCCACGTCCGCAGGGGCATGACGCGGTACGTGGCGCTGCTGCGCGCCATCAACGTGGGCGGTCACACGGTCAGGATGGATCGCCTGCGCGGACTGTTCGAGGCGCTGCGGCTCGGCAACGTGAGCACGTTCATCGCCAGCGGCAACGTCCTGTTCGACTCTGCGTCGAAGGCGCCCGCCGCCCTGGAGTCGCGCATCGAGCGGCACCTGCACGATGCGCTTGGCTACAGCGTTGCCACGTTCCTGCGGCCGCTCAGCCAGTTGGCCACCATCGCCACGAGCCATCCCTTCGCGGGATGCGAGGCGGACGGACACGCGCTCTCGATGGGGTTCCTCAAGGCACCCCTCGGCACCGACATCCGGGCGCGACTATCGGCGCTGGAAACGGGCTACGATGAGTTCCACGTGCACGACAGGCACGTCTACTGGCTGTGCCACGGCCGCATGAGTGGGTCGAAGGCGTGGGGCGCACCGCTTGACAAGGCCCTTGGCGCGCTGGTCACGTTCCGCAACATCACGACAGTGCGCAAGCTTGCCGAACTGTCGGACTGACGCGGCCTCAGGTCCGTCGACCTCGCCGCAGCAGGCGCAACACGAAGAGCAGCACCACGGCACCGATGAAGGCCACGAAAATGGTGCCGGCAAGCCCGCCAAATGGCGACGTCACGCCAAGCTGGCGGAACAGCCACCCGCCAACGAATGCGCCGACGATTCCAATGATGATGTCGCCGATCAGTCCGTAGCCAGTGCCGCCCATCACGAGCGATGCCAGCACTCCGGCGATGAGACCAACGATCAGCCAGGTCAGGAGATCCATGGATAGCACAGTGCAGTGAGTTCGACGTGCGGGCCCGGTGCCCGGATGCACGCCATGCAACTCCCTGACCACACCGGCCGGCTGGTGTCCCGCTCGCACCATCGCGACCTTGCGCCAATGCCCGCAATTGCGCGATATACGATCATGTCGGCCCGCTTTTCCCTCGTCCTCGCACTGTGGTGTCTCGCACCTGCCACCATGGCCAATGCGCAGCCGCAGCGCGTTTTCGACGGTGCGCCGGCGGCAAGCTGGATCGCACCGCCGGGCGTGCCGGGCGATTCCTTCACCGTCTTCCACGCGCGACGCACCATCGAGCTGCCGTCGGTGCCAGCGCGATTCGTCGTCCATGTTTCGGCGGACAACCGCTACCGCTTGTACGTCAATGGCGTACAGGTGTCCTCCGGACCCCAGCGCTCCGACGTCACGCACTGGCGGTACGAGACGGTGGATCTCGCAGCACACCTGCACGCGGGCCGCAACGTCATCGCGGCGCTCGTCTGGAACTGGGGCGCCGCGAGGCCGGTCGCGCAGCACAGCTACCGCACCGGGTTCCTGCTGCAGGGCAACAGCGCCGCGGAGGCCGAGCTGGTGAACAGTGGTCCGGGATGGAAGCTGCTCCGTGATGACGCGTATGCGCCCATTGTCATCACGAATGCCACAGTCGGCGGATACTACGCGGCGGCGCCCGGCGATTCCGTGGACGGCGCTCACTATCCATGGGGATGGGAACGCGCCGACTTCGTGGACGACGCGTGGATGAACGTCGTGGCGCCGAACGGCACCAGGGCAGCCGCGCCGCTGTCGGCGTTCGGCGTTGCTGGTGGCAGCGCGATCGTCGGGCGCGTGAAGCGACGCGCGATGCCGCCGGGGGGATCGGGCGAAGTGCTGGGCTGGCAGCTCGAGGCGCGCTCGATCCCTCCCATGGAAGAGACACCGCAGCGCCTCACGCGCGTGCGTCGTGCCACAGGCATCGCCGCGGACGATGCATTCCTCCGCGGCGCCGGTGATCTCGTGATCCCCGCTCGGACGACCACAACCCTTCTGCTCGACCAGTCACACACCACCAACGCCTACGCCGTGCTGGAGACGAGCGGCGGCGGCGGCAGCATGGTGCGTCTCACGTACGCCGAGGCGCTGATCGATGCGAAGGGACAGAAGGGCAATCGCGACGAGATCGACGGACGAATGGTGCGCGGTGTGCGCGACGTCTTCCTTCCCGACGGTGGCGCCCGACGTCGCTTTCAATCGTTGTACTGGCGCTCGTTCCGGTACATCCAGATGGATGTCATCACGGGAGACAAGCCCCTTCGCGTGCACGACCTGCACGGCATCTTCACCGCATATCCCTTCGTGGAGCGCGCGAGGTTCACGAGCGACCTGCCATGGCTCGGCGACATGTGGCGCATGAACTGGAACGGCGCGCGCATCGGCGCGTTCGAGACGTACATGGACACGCCGTACTATGAACAGCTCCAGTACGTGGGCGACACGCGCATCCAGGCGCTCATCTCGCTCTACGTCGCGGGCGACGACCGGCTCGTGCGCCAGGCCATCGAGCACTTCGACGTGTCGCGCATTCCGGAAGGCATCACGGCAAGCCGCTACCCCTCGGAGCTGACGCAGCTCATCCCGCCGTTCTCGCTGATCTACGTCGCCATGGTGCACGACTACTTCATGCATCGCAGCGACGTGGCGTTCGTGCGGCAGCGGCTCGCTGGCGTGCGCGGCATCCTCGACTGGTATGCACGCTACGTGGACAGCACCGGACAACTCGCCGCCATGCCATACTGGAACTACGTCGACTGGACACGCCCGTGGCGCAGCGGCGTTCCGCCAGGCGCAGACAGTGGGCATTCGACGACGATCACGCTGCTGTACGCCTACGCCCTGCTCCGGGCGGCCGAGCTGGAGGACGGTGTCGGAGCGCGCGGATCGGGCGCCGCATATCACGCGCGCGCCAACTCGGTGCTCGCCGCGGTGCGCGCGCAGTCGTGGGATGCGGCGCGGGGACTGTTTCGCGACGCGCCGGGCGCCTCCGCCTACAGCCAGCAGACCAACGTGCTTGCGGTGCTCGTCGATGCCGTGCCGCCAGCGGCGCAGCGCCGGCTGATGGAGCGCGTCCTCTCCGATACGACGCTCACGCCGTCGTCGTACTACTTCAGCTTCTATGTGCTCGAGGCACTGCGCAAGGCAGGCATGGGCGACCGCTACATCGAGCAACTGGCGCCGTGGCAGGCCATGCTGCGACTCGGCCTCACGTCCACGCCGGAGAATCCGGAGCCCACGCGCTCGGACACGCATGCATGGGCCGCGCACCCGAATTACGGACTGCTCGCCACGGTCCTCGGCGTGCGGCCGGCGAGTCCCGGCTTCCGCACGGTGCGGATCGCGCCGGCGCTGGGGCCGCTGCTGCACGCAGAGGGGCGTGTCCCGCATCCGATGGGCGACATCGACGTGCGGTTCACACGAGAGGGACCGCGCGGTATGGCGGCTGACATCACGCTGCCTCCCGGGCTGTCGGGCGTGTTCGAATGGGGAGGACGGACAAGAGCACTGCACACCGGCCGGCAGGTCGTACGCCTGTGACCTCAGCGCGGCTCCAGTCCGAGGTCGATCGACAATGGCGCGCCAACGTGCATCCGGCCGACTGGCGGAATCCAACCCCGTCCGATCGCTACCACCTCGTCGTCATAGGCGCCGGAACCGCGGGGCTGGTGAGCGCAGCAATAGCGGTGGGTCTTGGCGCACGCGTCGCACTGGTCGAGCGCAACCTGATGGGCGGCGACTGCCTCAACGTCGGATGTGTGCCGTCGAAGGGTGTGATTCGCGCCGCCCGCGCATGGCATGAGGCGCATACCGCTGCCGCCCGTTTCAACGGGCCGGCAGCGTCCGGCGCAGGCGACTTCGCTGCCGTGATGGCTCGCGTGCGCGAGCACCGTGCGGAAATGAGTGCCGTGGATTCTGCATCGCGCTTTCGCGACATCGGTGTGGAGGTATTCCTGGGCAGTGCGCGATTCACAGGCGCAACGAGTATCTCCGTTCGGGGCAACGACGGCCGCGAAACGCCCCTGCAATTTCGACGTGCGATCATCGCATCGGGAGGGCGCGCCGCGGCGCCCGCGATCGACGGGTTGGCGGACACCGGCTACCTGACGAACGAAACGGTCTTCGACCTCGAGCAGTTGCCTCGCCGCCTGCTCGTGATTGGCGGCGGCCCCATCGGCTGCGAACTCGCGCAGGCGTTCGCCCGGTTTGGCAGCCAGGTCACGCTCCTGAACTCTGGTCCACAGCTTCTCCCACGCGAGGATGCCGAGGCAGCAGCGATAGTGGAACGCGCGCTCGTCGCGGACGGGGTAGACCTGCGGCAACGCGTGAAGATCCTCGCCGCGCGCCGGGCGGGAGAAATCAGGACGCTCGAATATGAAGTGGATGGTCGACGCAGGGAGTGTAGCGGCGACGAGATCCTCGTGGCGGCGGGGCGCGCACCCAACGTGGACGGAATGGGGCTCGACGAGGCAGGCGTGCGATATGACAAGAAGGGCATCGACATCGATGACCGGTTCCGGACGTCGAACCGTCGCGTGTTCGCCATTGGGGACTGCGCGTCGAAATTCCAGTTCACGCACGCCGCCGACGCACAGGCGCGCCGAGTGGTGCCGAACGCGCTGTTCTTTGGCATGGGCGGAGGGAAGGGAAGCACGCTCGTGATGCCATGGTGCACCTTCACCTCTCCCGAAGTGGCGCACGTCGGGATCACGGCGGAGACAGTGGCTGCAACGGAGGACGCGGTGGAGACGATCACCGTGCCCCTCGCATCCGTGGACCGCGCCATCCTCGATGGCGATACGGACGGCTATTTCCGCGTGCATCTCGCGCGCGGCAGTGATCGCATTCTCGGTGCGACACTCGTGTCCGACCACGCGGGGGAAACGATCAGCGAAGTCACGGCGGCGATGACCAATGGGATCGGCCTCACCGGCCTGGGCGCAACCATCCACCCATATCCCACGCATGCCGAGGCGATCCGCAAGGCGGCGGATGCGTATCGGCGACAGCGCCTCACGCCGCGCGCGAAGCAATTATTCGCGTTGTTCTTCAGATTCTTCACGTGAGTGCGCAGGCAGAGGGAGTGCGCTGATTCGGATGATCTGGAGGCCGCAGGAAACTTTCCGGGCTTCTCGCGACTTGTGCCTGATCGTCCGTGAGCGCCACCACACCCGAGGCTTCCATGCGGCACGACATGATGAAGATATGATCATGGTGAACGCCTATCGTCGTATGTGCATCCTTGCCCTCGTTGTCACCTCCGCACTTCCTTCGCGCGCGGTCGCCCAGGCGTCTGCGCGCGTCAACGGGGTAGTGAGGGAGCAGGGCGGCCAGCCGGTGGCGGGGGCCATCGTGCGATTCGCGCCCGGTGATGCGAGCACCCGGAGCGACAGCTCGGGACGATTCGACCTGCTCGTGCCCGCGAGCACCGCAGGCACGCTCACCGTCGCGGGCGAGGGCCTGCGCCCGGCCACCCTCGCCCTGTCAGCGATGGCGCAGGGAGCACGTCGCGTCGTTGGCGTGACGCTGCAATCGCTCCCGCGCCTCGACGCGGTGAGCGTGGTTGCGGCGCGCACGCGTCCCCTGCTGAATACGCGCGACGCCGCGACCGGTGGCGCGGTGGAGCGCGCGGAACTGCAGCGGCTCCCAACCGAGGCGCGCGACCCCATCGCCCTCGCCTACAATATCCCCGGCGTCGCGCAGGCCACGGGATTCTTCGGCGACGCGCCCAAGCTCACCATCAATGGCGCAAACTCGCTCTATACCCAGTACTCGCTCGACGGGCTGGAGAACAACGAGGGCTTTCTCGGTGGACCTCGCGTGGAGGTGCCACTCTCAGCGCTCGCCCGGCTCGGCGTACTGGCGAACAGCTATGGCGCATCCCTTGGGCGCAGCTCAAATGGCGTCGTCAATATGGAGACGCGCGCTGGAAGCGAGCAGTGGACGGGTGAGGCGTTCATCTATGACCGCCCGGGCTTGCCCGTGGACGCGCAGTCGCCTGTCGTGCCCAACGGACAGAACCCATCCGACTTCCGGCGCGCACAGATGGGATTTCGCCGGACCCAGCTCGGAGCTGCCGGCGGTGGTCCGCTGCGGCGCGCGCGCGCGGACGGCACGGCGACGTATGCCTTCGGCGCGCTGGAGTACACGAACGAGAACGAAGACCGCATCAATTCGACAGCCAGCGCGACATTCCTGGGCCGTGAGCTGCGCCAGACGGTGAAGGCGTTCGGGCGCCTCGACCAGGGGTGGAGTCCCACGCAGACGACGACACTTCGCGTAGCGGTAAGCAACGTGAATCGCGCAGGTGAGGGCACCGGCATCGTTGCGCCGGAAGCGGACATCACCGTGCAGCGCGTCGGCAGCGTCAGCGCCGTCACACACCGGAGCGCGCTGCGCGCGGGACGTGCGTCGAACGAGGCAAGCGCACAGCTCGGCACCTACAACTGGAATTATCCGCCCACTCGCAGTGACTTCAACACGCCGCAAGTCACCATCCTGCAGGTGCAGCCGAATGGCCGCGGAGGCCGCGATACGGTTGCCGTTGGCGTCGTGGGATCCAGCAACTTCATCTTCCACGACGTCGAACACCAGTTCCAGCTCAAGGACGTCTTCACCACGAGCCTCTCTAACGAGCATCAGCTCCGGCTCGGCCTCGACGCGTTCCGCTCCGCATTCCGGCTCACGGGCTCGTTCACGAATCCCAGCGGCGCGTATGCGGTGCTCGATGAGGGGAATATTCCGCGGCAGGCAGACGGGCGGTATCGGTTCGCCGACGTGCCGGCGAACGTCCGCGTCCTGGGCTACACAGTCGACGCGGCGCAGAAGCAGGTGGACCTCCAGCAGTCACTCGTCGGTGCCTTCGTGGAGGACGAATGGCGCGCGACGGCGGCGCTCACGGTAACTACGGGGCTGCGCTGGGACTACGACAACCTCACGTCGCGCGGCAACAGTTCGCCGCAGCTCACCAACTTCCAGCCGCGGCTGTCGGTGAACTGGCTTGCCCGGCCGAACACCGTGCTGCGGGGTGGCGCCGGCATCTACACAGGCAAGCTTCCGTACGCCATTTACTCCGACGCCATCCAGTTCGGACCCGATGGCAATCAGACGGTCACCTTTCAGGGATCGCAGGCACCGGCATTCCTCGAGGGGCCGAGAAGCGCGACGCTGGATCGCAGGCAATTGCCGCCCGGCGAAATTCGCGAGCTCTTCGCGCTCGGCATCCAGGATCCGACGAGCTATCAATACTCGGCAGGATGGCAGCAGCAGTTTGGCGATCGCACGGCGCTCAGCATCGACGCCGTGCTCGCGAACACCATTCACCTGCCACGCTCGTGGGACCTCAATGCGGATACGAGGGGAATCGGTCCGGCGGACACCGTCTCGCTGCCGGTGAGCGCCGGTGACGCTGCCAGGCCCATTCGGCCTGCGACTGGAAGCTTCCGTCGGCACACGACGAGCGAGAGCGGTGGCCGGTCCACCTATCGCGGCCTCTACACGGCGCTGCGCTACCAGGCCGCGCAGTCGCTGCTCGTGGACGCCAACTGGGTCTGGTCCCACTCGCGGAATGACACCGAGGACATCAATTTCAACGCGACGCAAGGCAATCGCTTCGATGTCGAGTGGGCCGATGCGGTGAACGATCGCCGCCACAAGGTCACCGTCCGCACCACGTACACGGGAGTGAGTCGCTTGACCCTCGCCACGATTGCCGACTTCCAGACGGGACAGCCGATCAATCGCATCGCGGCCTTCCGCGACCTCGACGGGTCCGGCGATACCTTCGGCAATGGATTCCTTGGCAACCAGGATCGCTTCTTCGGCGTGGCGCGGAACGGAGAGCGGCTGCCGAACGCCTTCCTGGTGAACGCGAGCGTTGCCTACGCGCTGCCATTGCCAACGCTCGGCGGGCGCCGTACTGGCAATCAGGAGATCGAGGTGCGGGCCGACGTGTTCAACGCACTCAATTCCACGATCCGCTCCGGGTACGCGAACGGAATACCCGGCGGCGGCGCGCGCACGCAGTCCGGGCGTCCGGGCGACCCCATCGTGTACACCAGTGCTGGCGCGCCGCGTCAACTGCAGTTCTCGCTTCGCTACGCCTTTTGACGCACTGATGGTGCGCCGACGCATCTCGCGGCTCGCGGCCACCTCACTCGCTGCCCTCTCTGCGTGCCTCACGGCGTGTGGAGGGGGCGCTGGTCCATCTGGCGCACAGGCGGCAGTCGACTCGTTGCGTCTTATGCCGTGGGACAGCATCGTTGCGCGCGCACGCGGCACCGAGGTGGTGTGGCGCATGTGGCGCGGCGACCCATCGATCAACGCGTACGTGGATGGCTGGGTGGCCACGCACCTTCGCGAGCGATACGGCATCGTGCTTCGCGCGGTCGAGGGACAGGGGCCAGAGCTCATCAACCAACTCGTGGTGGAGCGCGAGTCCGGACGGCGCGCAGGAACCGCGAGCCTTGTCTGGATCAACGGGGAGACGTTCGCCAATCTTCGCAAGGAAGGCCTTCTCGCCGGCCCGTGGGCAAGCCGCTTGCCGAACGCGGCATTCGTCGACAGCGCATCGCCGATCGTGCGTCGGGACTTCGAGCAGGACCCGGCCGGCTACGAGAGTCCGTGGGGGCGCGTCCAGTTCGCACTCATCTACGACACGCTGCGCACTCCGGCGCCCCCGCGCAGCGTCGCCCAGCTCGCCGTCTGGATTCGCGCGCATCCGGGCCGGTTCACGTTCGACCAGGAATTCACCGGCACCACGTTCCAGAAAGTTCTGCTCTACGGATTGAATGGTGGCGTCTCTCGTTTTCAGGGCGGCTTCGACTCCACGCGCTACTCGGGCGCCCGGGACCACCTGTTCGCGTGGCTCGACGCACTGCGCCCCTTCCTCTGGCGACGCGGCGAAACCTTTCCCCCCAACGTGGCGGCGCTGCACCGGTTGTTCGCGAACGACGAGATCGACTTCTCGATGTCCAACAACCAGAACGAAGTGATCTCCAAGGCGGAACGCGGCGTCCTCGCGCGCACCGCGCGAGCCGTGTTGCTGCGCGACGGTATGATTGCCAACACGCACTACGTCGGTATCCCCTTCAACGCGCCCAACGCAGCCGGAGCCATGGTCGTCGCCGACTTCCTGCTCTCCCCCGACGCGCAGCTCGAGAAGCAGCGGCCGGACGTCTGGGCAGACGGCACGGTGCTCGGCATGGCGCGATTATCCGCGCCCGCGCGTGCGCGTTTCGACCTCCTCGGTGCAGACCCGCGTGCGCTGCCCGCTGACTCGCTCGCGCGGTACGCCGTTCCGGAAGTCTCGCCGCGGTATCACGAACGGCTCGCCGCCGATTGGCGTGCGCACGTCGCCGGCCACGCCAACGGACGCGTCGCGCCGTGAGGCATGCTTCACCCCGCGCCACCCAGGAAGCCAGCCGTCGTCGCGGTGACTTCGCAGGGCTGCTGGGAGCGGCGCTGCTGGCCGCGCCCGTGCTCGCCGGACTCACCTACGCGATTGGGGCGAGCCTGGGAGTGCGCGGCGCCGGGCACGGCGACCACGCGTCTATCGTGAGGGTCGCCCGCGTGCTCGCTGACCGCGCGACGTGGGACGGCGTCGTGTGGACGCTCTGGATTGCCTCATGCGCGACGGCGCTCGCAGTGATCGGCGCCGTTGTCGTGGCTGTTGCATTCCAGGGCAACTCGCGCGGCGATCGCCTCGGGCGTGCGCTCGCGGCGCTGTCCCTTCCCATTCCACACCTCGTGGCTGGCGTGCTCGGCGTCTGGCTGCTCGGACAGAGCGGCATCCTCGCGCGCGTCGCCTTTTCACTCGGACTCATTGCGCGCCCGGCGGAGATGCCGGCGCTCATCTACGACAGGCTTGGGCTCGGACTCGTGCTGACGCTCGCGTGGAAGGAGATGGCATTTCTCGCCATCGTGGCGAGCGCGCTCCTCGTCACACGCGGCGCGGCGGCCGAGGAAGCCGCGCGGACACTCGGTGCGTCGCCGCTGGAGGCGTTTCGCCGAGTCACCTGGCCGCTGCTCTGTCGTGGGCTCGCGCCCGCGGTGATCGCTGTGTTCGTATTCGTCGCCGGGAACTACGAGGTGGCTGCGCTGCTTGCGCCGAGCAACCCGCTTGCGCTGCCGTTGCTCGTCGCGCAGCGCGCCAGCGATCCCGATCTCGCGCGACACGCAGATGCGTACGTGGTGTCCGTCCTGTTGCTGGTCATCGCGGGCGCAGCGGTGGTGGTCCATGAGTGGGTGCGGTCACGCTGGGAGCCATTCGCTCCATGACGGCGGCCCCGCTCATGGCACGGGGCCCGGGCCAGCGCGGTTGGCGCATCGCACTGCTCGCGATGCTCGCGCTGTCGTCGATTTGCCCGATGCTGCTGCTCGCGGTGTGGTCCGTGAGCGGCGCATGGTTCTTTCCGGCGCTGCTGCCGCACGCAGTGACGCTCGCGGCGTGGCGCGCCGCGGCCGGTGACCACGCACTCCTCTCGGCGCTTGGCTCGAGCATGCTGCTCGCGAGTGGCACGGCCACCGTCGCGTGCCTCGTGGCGGTGCCGTT
>JAYVNZ010000376.1:0-1516 GCA_043758185.1 Gemmatimonadaceae bacterium
CCCGACTGCGAGATGACAACGCACAGCGTGCGCTCGGTGACGATGGGATTGCTGTAGCGGAACTCCGATGCGTACTCCACTTCGCACCGGATGCGTGCATGCTCCTCGATCATCATCTTGCCGATGAGCGCACTGTGCCAGCTGGTGCCGCACGCGGTGATGATGATGTGGTCGATCTGCTGAAGCTCTTCCTTGCTCAGGTTGAGGCCTCCCAGCTTGGAAAAGCCGTCGTCGTCCACCGAGCGGCCGCGCATCGTGTTCTGGATGGTCTGCGGCTGCTCCATGATCTCCTTCAGCATGAAGTGATCGAAGCCGCCCTTCTCGATCTGGTCCAGGTCCCAGTCGATGCGGTTCACGCGCTTCTTCACCGTCTTCGCGTTCAGGTCGGTCACGACGTACCCGTCCTTGGTGAGCACGGCCATCTCGCCGTCGTCCAGGTACACCACCTGCCGCGTGTGCTGGAGGATGGCCGCCACGTCGCTGGCGATGTAGTTCTCGCCCTCGCCCAGACCGATGAGCAGCGGGCTGCCCTTGCGCGCCGCCACCAGCTTCTCCGGATCCTTCGACGAAATGACGGCGATGCCGTACGTGCCCTCCACCAGCGCGAGCGCATCCACGACGGCCTCCTCGAGGTTGTCGTCGAAGGCCGCCTCGATCAGGTGCGCGAGTACCTCGGTATCCGTCTCGGATACGAAGGTGTGTCCGGTCTTCTGGAGCATGGCGCGCAGCGGTCCATAGTTCTCGATGATCCCGTTGTGCACCACCGAAATGGTGCCCGTGCAGTCGTGGTGCGGATGCGCGTTGCACTCGTTGGGCGGGCCATGCGTGGCCCAGCGCGTATGCGCGATGCCCACGTTGCCCTCCACCGGCTGGTTCTGGATCGCGGCCTCGAGCATCGCAATCTTGCCCTTCGCCTTGCGGGTCTCCACGGCGCCACCATTCATCAGCGACACGCCCGCGGAATCATAGCCGCGGTATTCCAGCCGCTTCAGCCCGTCCACCAGCAGTCCGGTTGCGTTCCTGGAGCCAACGTATCCGACAATTCCGCACATGAGAGACTTCCTTTGATTTGGTGGAATTCCGCCCCGCGAATCTCAGCGCCCGAGCGCGTCGAGCGGCTCGCGCGACCGGCGTACCAGTTCCCTGGCTGACCCTTCATCCGGCCCTTCCGCAATCACCCGCACGATCGGCTCCGTTCCCGATGGCCGCACGTGCACCCACCGGTCCGGCCAGGACAGCCGCAATCCATCCTGCACGTCCACCACCGCATCCGGAAATGCGGAGCGCAGTGCCGCATACACCGTATCGAGGCTGGCGTTCGGCCGGTTCAACTTGTCCTTCACGATCACGTACCGGGGCAGGCTCGCCACGATGGCGCTCAACGGCCGCCCTTCCTCCACGAGTAATTGCAGAAGCAGGGCCGCGCCGATGGGCGCATCGCGGCCCAGGTGCACCTCGGGAAGAATCACGCCCCCGTTTCCCTCACCGCCAATGGGCGCGTTCAACTCGCGCATGC
>JAYVNZ010000377.1:0-16813 GCA_043758185.1 Gemmatimonadaceae bacterium
GCGCCCGGATCAGGGAATTTCGAACTCGACCTGCCCGCCGGCGATCTCCGAACCCCCGTAATCCAGCAGGGTCAGCGCGATGTACTTGCCCCGGGGCAGAGTCGGCAGTGGCACCTGAATCCTTCGCAAGGCTCCAGGAAGGATGGGAAACTCGTCCACTTTCACGGTGCTGACGAGAGAATTATCCGGACGCCGAATCTCCACGCGCCCACTCGGCCTGATCTGCATGCCACCGGTGTTCTTGAACTGGATTGCCAGGTCACGCCGCGTCGTGTCCAGCTGCGCCGCTGCCGGCACGTCGTCACCGCTCGGCACATGCGACGTGATGCGCATGTCGTTCACGTCAGCGCTCCGGATCAGGTTCGCCGGCTCCACGTAGATCTTGGTACCAACGCGGATCACCGCCTGCACCGCGCGGCCGGCCTGCTGCAGCCTGACCGGGTCCTGCAACTCCACGAACACGACACTCCAGCAGGCAGCGCGAGCGCTCTCGCTGCCCGTGAGGGTCACGCGGATAGCCTGCTGCGAGCGCGGCTCGAGCCGCACCTGCGTCGGGAACACCTGCAGCATGTTGCGGCAGGACTCTGCCAGCTGTCCCACGGGAAAAAACCGATTGTTGCCCGTTGAATCGCGGTCCCAGTCACTCATGTAGAGCGTGGCCTGGAGTGGCGTGTTCCCCTCGTTCGACACGTTGAACACTGCGCTCGACCGGGTCGGGTCGCCAGCAGTAAGGAAAATTTCGATCTGATCCACCGCGAGCTGCTGCGCATGGATACTCGGCGCAAACACCGCGAGGGCCATGATTACCGTCGCAAGGAGCGCCGGAACCTGTCGGCCGCGAGCGTTCGACGCCCGCGACTGCCTTGGAAAAATTGAGCGCATTAGATCCCGTGGGGTCGGTGGCGTAATCCCGCTTCGTCCTGCTGATACCATATAGAACCCTGAAATGATCCGGTTACGGCCCATGTAGCGTCCGTCATCGGAGAGGCTGGTCCAACACCATGGCGGAACTCACGGTCATCCCGACGTTACGGTCAACTGCGCCTCAGCGTAAGGTCGGCGGGCGAGCGAAGTGGCAATACGGAAGGTTCGGGAGATGCCTACCTCGCCGCACGCCGCTTTCACGACGAGGGACCGCTCGCAAGGTAACAACGCCCGGACCAATCACTTACGCAACATGTGCGTGCTCACGGCCACAGACGCCAGCGATGACTCGTCGTTCACTGTCACTTCACGCGGGTTGCCGCCATTCACCACGCCCGGTTACATTGCACGCTGGCCGCACTTCATCTTGCGTCCTGGAGGGGTGGCCGAGAGGCTGAAGGCACCGGTTTGCTAAACCGGCATACTGGGAAACTGGTATCGAGGGTTCGAATCCCTCCCTCTCCGCTTTGAAGGCCCGCCGCTTCCGCGGCGGGCCTTCGTGTTTCCTCCCCGCACACCGTCATGGCCGTCCCTCCCCCGCGCCTCCGCTTCGCTCCGTCCCCCACCGGCTACCTCCACGTCGGCGGCGCACGCACGGCGCTCTTCAACTGGCTGTACGCGCGCAAGCATGGTGGAAAGATGCTCCTGCGCATCGAGGACACGGACAAGGCGCGCAGCACGGACGAAAGCACCCGCGCCATCTTCGACGGACTCGCGTGGCTGGGCCTCACGTGGGATGAGGACGTGGTGCACCAGGGCGCGAACCTCGAGCGCCACCGCACGGACGCACACCGCCTGCTCCGTGACGGCGCCGCCTACCGCTGCTTCTGCACGCAGCAGGAGCTCGCCGAGCGCCGCACGGCGGCCGAGGCCAGGAAGGAGAATTTCACCTACGATCGTCGCTGCGATCGGCTCAGCCCCGACGAGATTGCGCAACGCGTCGCCGCCGGCATGCCCTCAACCCTCCGCTTCCGCGTCCCGGAGGGCACCACGGCATGGGACGACATGGTGCACGACACCATCACGTTTCCCAACAAGGACATCGAGGATTTCATCATCCTCCGTACGGATGGCACGCCCATCTACAATCTTGCCGTGGTGAGCGACGACATCGCGGCAGCCATCACGCTCGTGATGCGCGGCGACGACCACATCTCCAACACGCCGAAGCAGATCATGCTGTACAGGGCGCTTGGCGCCACGCTGCCGGCATTTGCCCACCTCCCCATGATCCACGGCATGGATGGGAAGAAGCTGAGCAAGCGGCACGGGGCCACAGCGGTGGGGGACTACCAGCACCTCGGAATCCTGCCTGGCGCGATGCTCAACTTTCTCGCGCTGCTGGGCTGGGCCCCTGGCAACGACATCGAAGTCATGACCCTGCCGCAGATGATCGAGCTGTTCAACCCCGCGGGACTGCAGAAGAAGGCGGCGATCTTCGATGTGAAGAAGCTGGACTGGATGAACGGGCAACACCTGCAAGTCCTGCCCATGGACGAGCTGATTGCGCGGGTGACGCCGGCGTTGATCGCCGCAGGGTATGACACCACCGACGGCCTTGAGGCGCGACGGGACTGGCTGGTGACGCTGCTCGAACTGCTGAAGATTCGGGCACGCACGGTGGATGACATCGTCGTCCAGGCCGCACCCTACTTTCTGCGCGCGATTGTGTACAACCCGGATGCCGTTGCGAAGCAGTGGAAGGATCGCGCGGGCGCACAAGCGGCACTGCGGGGCATCCGTGACGCACTGGCCGATCTGCAGGCGTGGGAAGCGGAGGCCATGGAGTCAGCGCTCCGCGCCCTGGCGGAGCGTATGGGCTTCGGCGACAAGGCGGGCAAGCTGTTCCAACCGCTCCGCGTCGCACTGACGGGTGAGACGGCCAGCCCGGGTATCTTCGAGGTTCTGGCCGTCCTTGGGCGCGATCTCTCGCTGGCGCGCCTGGATGCGGCCATCGCGTTTACAGCACCGCAGCCCAACGCATAACGAAACAAGTGTTGCGCCCGGCGTCTCAAACAGTACATTTGCCGAACGATGCAAGAAATCGGGGCTGCGGTGCGGCTGCCGACCAACATCTGTAAAGCGGGCGAGGCGCCATGACGGAGCCACTGACGCCGCTGGAGCGACGGGTCTACCACTACCTGATCGACTTCCTGGCGGAAAACACCTACCAGCCCAGCATTCGCGAGATTGCGAAGAAGTTTCGCATCAAGTCGACCAAGACAGTCAGCGATCTGCTTGGCTCTCTCTCGCAAAAGGGGTTCATCGAACGCGACCAGTCGCGCTCGCGCGGTGTTCGCATCGTCGGGCAATCCGGCCAGGCCAACACGCAGCCCGTCCCGTACTACGGCCGGGTGCATGCCGGCGAACCGGCGTTGCTTCCCGATCATCGCATGGGCTTCATTACCATGGATCGCCGGTTCCTCCCCAGCGATGACGTGTTTTTCCTGCGCATCAAGGGAGAATCCATGATCGGCCGCGGCATCTTTGCCGACGACTACGTACTCGTGTCGCCCTCCACGCGCGCCAAGGATGGTGATATCGTTGCCGCGCGCCTCGGCGAGGAAGCCACGATCAAGACGCTCACGCACCGTGGCGCAACGATCGTGCTGGAACCGGCGAATGACGCCGAGCGGTCCATCGAAGTGGGTCCCCGCGATGACTTTGCCGTCCTCGGCGTGGTGTGCGGGGTCTTCAGGCCGTTCATGGAGCAGACGCTCCAGCCGAATCTGCCCGTCCCCGCCGACCCCAGCATCAACTAGTGGACCGTAAACGCAACGTCGAAAACATGCTGTCTCTAGACTAGCCGCCAGACAGTTACGGGATGAGGTCAGGGTTGGCGGGGAGCGGCTTGGTGTCATCCCCGCCCTGCCGCCGTTCCTCGCGCTCCTTGTCCTTGCGCTCGCGGATGCGCTTCACGGCGGTCTTGAACTCGTCGTCGTGGAATGCGGCGTCGGCATGCAGCAACAGGTCCGCGCGGCGGCTCGTCACGAGCCGGTCCGCAATGGTCTCTCCGGGATTGCCCTGGATCCGGATGGGCAACGCCGCGAGCACCGCACTCGGAATGGCGAACTTGCCCAGGTAGATCTTGTTGCCGTCGATTCCCCACTTCTGGCCGTTCTTTCCTTCATAGGTCCAGTCGCCAGGCGCCTTGCCAGCCAACGCGCGCGCCTTGGCGACTGAGTCATTGTAGGCGTAGATGCTCGCCCGCACCGCACTGTCCACACGCTCGGCGTGCGTCTTTGGTGCGGGGAAAAAAGCGTGCGGGTCGCTCGCAAGTCGCGGGTCAGGGGTGCCCGGCGTGATGCCCGTGGTCACACCCACTTCGCCGCCGCGTCCGCGCCCGCCCACTACGCCGCCAGGATTGCCGAACGTGGGTACGGCAGGCGGAACCACGATGCTCGGCACACGCGTGGGCGCCACCAGCCCTGGCGACGACTGCGTTGCACGCGGAGCGGGTCCCACGGAATCGCGGCCACCCATGGCGCCCGGTGTGGGCGCAACGTTGACGTACGCGATCTTCTCGGCGGACGGCGGCGCCGTTGCCGGCGTCGCGAGACCGGAAAAATCGTAATGGAACGCGGCGTTCAGGATCGCGAAGGCAACCACCACGTGAATGGCGATCGACAGCAACAGTGGCAGCGGTTCGCGACGAGACTGCTTCATGCAGCGCCCACCAGCATGCCGGACAGGACGCGGCCCGCTCGCTCCGCAGCCTGCGCGATGCGTTCCGGCGACGTGATGAAGCTGATGCGGAAGAAGCCTTCACCCCCCGCGCCGAACGAGGACCCCGACATCACGATCACGCCTTCATCCTCGAGCAGGCGCTCGGCAAAAGCCGCAGACGGCACGCCCTCCGGCAGCGTGATCCAGAGGTACATGGTGGCCAGCGGCACTTCGCACTCGAAGCCAGCATTGCGGAACGCCGAGACTGCCGCATCACGCCGTTGCTTGAAGATGGCCACGTTCTGCGGAACGAAACTCTCCCAGCTCTCCAGCGCAGCCACGCCTGCAGCCTGGATGGCCATGAACTGTCCCGTATCCACGAAGGACTTCACCTTCGCCAGCGTGCGCGCAACCTCGGGGCGTGCCACGGCCCAGCCGCAGCGCCAGCCTGTCATGTTGTACGTCTTGCTCAGGGAGTGGAACTCCACGGCAACGTCGCGGGCACCTTCCACCTGGAAGATGCTCGGCGGTACGTAGCCGTCGAACGCCATTTCGGAGTACGCGTTGTCGTAGACGAGCAGGATGTCGCGCTCGCGGCATGTCTTCACCACGCGCTCGAGATATTCCAATGGGGCGACAGCGGCCGTCGGGTTGTTTGGATAGTTCAGGTACAGAATCCGCGTGCGGTCGAGCACGTCGCCGGGAATCTCGTCGAGCTCCACCAGGAAATTCGTACGCGGGCGCAGCGGATAGCGATACGCCTCGCCGCCGCCCAGTAACGTGCCGCCCTGGTAGGCGTTGTAGCCCGGCTCGGGAATGATTCCCACCGCGCCGGCTTCCATGTACGCGAACGCCAGGTGCGAGATGCCTTCCTTTGAGCCAATCAGGGGCACGACTTCCGTGACGGGATCACAGGTGACACCGAAGCGCCGTTGCATGAACGCACTCACCGCTTCGCGGTACGGCAGGTGCCCCATCCCGAAGCCGTAGCGGCTCATGGATGGTTCCACCACAGCGGACTGCATGCGCGACAGCGCTGCCGCGGGAGGTGCGAGGTCTGCGTCACCAGCACCCAGGTCGATCACGTCGACGCCGCGCGCCAACAGCTCGCGCTTCCGCTGCGGAATGGTGGCGAGCGGGTAGTCCGGCAGGGTGACGAAGCGCTGGGCGAACGGTGGCACTATTCGGCACTCGTGACAGGGTTGCTGACTCGGCTCACGCCGGCGACCTCCACTTCTACCACATCGCCGGGCGAGAGGGTCCCTACGCCTTCAGGCGTACCCGTGAGCACGAGGTCGCCAGCTTCCAGCGTCATGATGCGTGAGATGTACGACAGCAGGGCTGGGATACCGAAGACCATCTCGCTTGCACGTCCTTCCTGCCGAACGGTGCCGTTGACCCGACACGACACAGCGAGTGTCGACAGCGAGTCCGGAACAGCCCCGATCGGCCCCACCGCGCAGAACGTATCGAACCCTTTGGCACGGGTCCATTGCCCATCGGACTTCTGGAGGTCGCGCGCAGTCACGTCGTTTGCCGCAGCAATGCCGGACACGGCCGCCCTCGCCTCGTCCTCGCCGGCTCGGCGCAGCCTCCTTCCAATCACCACGCCGATCTCCCCTTCATACTCCACTTGCTTGGACACCGCTGGAATCCGGATGGATTCCCCGTTGCGAATGAGGCTCGACGGTGGCTTCAGGAAGAGCAGTGGCTCTTTCGGCACGTCGTTGCCAAGTTCCCGTGCGTGTGCGGCATAGTTGCGTCCCACGCAGACGATCTTCGAAGGGGCGAGGTTGGGCATCCGTGAAAAGTAATCGAATCAGGGTGCGTAGAATTCCCTGACGCGCGCGACCAGGGCACCCCATTGTCCGATCACCCGCCGGGCCTCCGGGAGCGCGGCGAGGAGCCCCCTGCCGTAGCGCTTCGTCACGATGCGTGAATCCGCGATGACCACCACGCCGCGATCCGTGCTCGTCCGGATGAGCCGCCCGAAACCCTGCTTCAACCTGAGCGATGCGTGCGGCAGCATGTATTCCGCGAACGGGTCACCGCCCCGTGCCACGATTGCCTCGCACTGTGCGGCCGTCACCGGTTCGGTGGGCACACGAAAGGGAAGCTTGGCGATCACCAGGCCGCGCAGCGCGTTGCCCGGCACATCCACGCCCTCCCAGAACGACGCCGTGCCGAGGAGGATGGCCTGTCCGGAGTCGCGAAAGCGAGCGAGGAGCGCGTCGCGGCTCTCTTCACCATGTACCAGCAAGGGCCAGCGACGCTCGATGCCGCGCGAGCGCAACTCCGACGCGAGCTGCCGCACTTCCCGGTGGCTGGTGAACAGCACGAACAGTCCGGCGTCCGAAGCATCCGCCACGTCGAGCACGATGCGCACGAGGGCAGCGCGGTGCGCGTCCGTGTCCACGTTCGGCGCAGCAATGTCGGAGGGGATGACGAGAAGGGATTGCGCGTCGTAATCGAATGGCGACGGGAACACCGCCGTGGTGGGCACGAGGTCCGCGTCGCCAAGTCCCAGCCGCGCCGACAGGAAATCGAACTGGCGGGAATCCGTCGCCATGCCCGCGGTGGACGCCGTGAGGGTGGCGCTTGTGACAATGGTACTGTCGAGGCGCTTGAACAGGTCGTCGCGGAGAATGGGCGCCAGGTCGAGCGGCACGCTGGAGAGTGCAACCGATTTTTCGCGGCCGCGCACCTCGATCCACCGGATGCTATCGTCGTCCGCGGGGGGCGTGAGCGCGCGGCGGAGCCCATCGCCGGCTGTCTGCAGCCGTCGCGTTACCGAGCGCAGCTCGTTCATGAGCGGCGCGAGTTCCTCGTCGAGCTTCGTGCTACCCTCGATGCGCTCGCGCACGAGCGCCAGCCCCTGGTGCAGCAGCTCGATTTCACCCAGCGTATCCTCGAGTGCCAGCGACAGGCCGGCTTTCCAGATCCTGTGCGACGCAAAGCCCTGCGTGAGCCGAACGACGGGTTGCCCCGCCTCCTCGATGAAGCCATCGAGCAGGTCGAACAGGAGCTCGCTCTTGTTGCGGAGCGCGGCCACGGATGGGGCAAGCTTCGCCTCGAGCAGGTCGAGACTGGCCGTACTGAGCAGATCCTTGCTCGCCGAGAGCCGCATGCCGAGCGCCGGAAGGAGGCCCTTGCCTCGCCGGTCGAGGCGGCCCACCAGCCGCTGCAATCCGCGGCGCGTGACCGTGCAACCCAGATGCGTGGCCGCGGCGTCCTCGAGGTGATGCCCTTCGTCCACCACGAGCCTGCTGTAGGCCGGCAGCACCGCCGCGTCGTCCCAGTTCTGTGCCGCGCGGCGCACGGCGAGGTCGGCAAGGAGCAGGTGATGATTGACGACAATGACGTCGGCTTCCGCGGCGATGCGGCGCGCCATGAACACGAAGCAGGACTCGAAGTGCTCGCACTTCACACGCGTGCAGACATCCGGCTCCGCACTCACTTCGTCCCACACTTCGGGGCGCGGAGGCGTGGGAAGGTCCGCGAGCGAACCATCGGACGTGCGGGCCGCCCATGCCGACAGCGTCGCGAGTTCCGCGGCCATCCCGTCCTCGAACAGCTGGGCGGCGCCACTGGTCGCCTGTTCCAGCCTCGCCTTGCAGAGATAGTTGCGCCATCCCTTGAGCAACGCGAAGCGCACCTTCTGGTCCGTGAGCGCGAGCGCAAGGAACGGCAGGTCCTTGCCCACGAGCTGCTCCTGCAGGTTGATGGTGTTGGTGGACACCACGGTGCGCTCGCCATTCGCCGCGGCCCAGCGCAGTGCAGGCACCAGGTAGCCGAGCGACTTCCCCACTCCCGTGCCCGCCTCCAGTAGACCGACACCGCCCTCGTTGTAGACGCGTGCAATGGTAGCGGCCATTTCGCGCTGGCTGGTGCGATCCTCGTATCGAAGGTGTTGCCGGGCGATAGCACCGTCGGGCCCCAGGTCATGCGCGATGGCTGCCGGGTCCAGGCGGCTCTGCTTCGCTGCGGCCGGCACTTCCACCACCACGTAGAGCTTCTTCGCGTCGTTGTCGATGATGCCAAAGCCCACGCCGTCGTCGTGCATCCGCGCCGCGACGTCGTAGTCCGCGCCGGATGGCTCGAGCACGCCGGAGGGGTGATTGTGGACGAGCATCTCGCCGCGCTTCGCGAATCCGGGCAAGGCGAGTACGCTGCCAACATCCCCGCGCGCCACCACACGCCCCGTGAGCACGCGACCTTCGTCGTCGATGGAGCAGACGAAGCACACCTCGCGGCCGCCGGCCATGCGGATGGACGCGCGCATGGCGGCCGAGGCGGATTGGGCGATCCGGTTGGCGGAGGGAGGTTTGGGGGCGGGCCGAGGCACTGTGCAAGATAGCCGAATACACCCCGAAGACGGGTCTTTCGGTCTGACTGTCTGACAGTCTGACAGCGGGTCGGTCGGTCCGTCGGTCATGAGCTACACCACCCGGTCGCTCGCCAAGGGACCTGCCCGTGTAGCCAATGGCTGTTCGACCAGGCAGTTGACCCGCCGTCAGACGAGGGCGCCGGCAAAGCCGGTCGCCCGGGTCAGACTATTCGACTGACAGACTAGGTCTTCAGGGGTTTCTTGCGTGCTGCGGGGAACAGCACGTTGTTCAGAATCAACCGATACCCCGGACTCGCCTTGTGCAGCGACAGGTCCGTCGGCGGATTTCCAATCGCGTGTTGCGGATCCTCCGGATCGTGACCACCCAGGAACGTCCACGTGCCCTTGCCGTAATCGCCGTGGATGTACTTCACCCACGGTGCCCCCTCTTCCGTCGCGAGAATCACGTCTGCCGGCTTGAGCGTGGCCTTCGTGAAACTCGTAGTGACGCCATAGTAGTCGTTGACGACGCTCCGGTGATTCTGCACCAGCATGCTGGGAACGGGATCGAACTTCGCGGAAAAGTTGAACAGGGTAAACGTGCCGAGCGGCTGGCGTCGGCCGGGTACGTTGACCTGGTGTCCGTCGATGTCACTCATCGAGTTCACGAACGGTGAGTGTTCCAGGTGTGCATCCTTGAACGCGAGCGAGCGCTTCCAGGCCATGCGTGCGTCGGCATCCGGGTCCATCGGCGATCCATCGGAAAACTCTCCGGCGATGTCCACATCGTGCCCCGCAATGGCAAGTTCGAGTGTCTCGGTGGCGCCGCACATGGCGAACAGGAATCCTCCGCGCTCCACGAACGCGCGAATACGCTCGGCCACATCCTTCTTCAATCCCGGCACGCTGGCGTAGCCGAGCTTCCGCGCGATCACGGCGTTCTTCGCGACCATGTCCCGAAACCAGGGCGCATCGCGGTAGCCAAGGTGGAACTTGTTGAACTGTCCGGTAAAGTCCTCGTGATGCAGGTGCAGCCAGTCGTATTTGGACAGGTCACCGGCCTCGACCTGCTCGTCATAGATGGGTGTGAACTCGATGCCAGCGTACTTGAGCGCCAGCGTCACGGCGTCGTCCCAGGGCTGGGCGTCCTGCGGCGTGTAGACGGCAATGCGCGGGGACTTTTCCAGCGGCACGCTTTCCATGTTGCCCGATGACATCTCCTTGCGGAGTGCGTTGAGCTGTGCGTCGTTCACCGCTTCGGTGGCGATGCCGTCCAGCGCAGCGCGACGCCGCAACTCGGGCGCGTCTGGCAGCAGGAACGAACCGCCTCGAAAGTTCAGCAGCCATTCCGCCTGCACGCCGGTCTTCATGGCGTAATACGTGAGCCCGTACGCCTTGAGGTGGTTGGTCTGCCCGTCGTCCATCGGGATGAGCAGGCGCTGCGCACGCGCCACCATGGGTACCGCTGAAAGCAGGAGCAGCGCCGCGCGCGCCGCGCGTCGAATCATGAACGAGTGCATCAGGACCCCGGAGGAGGCGCGCCGCGTACCATCTCCAGCTCGCGCCGCGCCTGTGGAAGAAGCGCGCTCTGTGGTGCGCTGAGAATGAGGTGCTCCAGATGGGTCGCCGCCGCGGCCATGTTCCCACGACGGCGGAGCACCCGTGCCCATTCGAGCTCGCTTTCCACGGATTCCGGAGCGCCTGGATACTCGGCCACGATCCGCGCCCATATGGGAATGGCATCGTCCGGAGCAGAGGCGCGAAGCCTGGCCGCCACAAGGAGCACGGCCGGTGCGACTTCGCCATGCCGGGCCGCGGCAGCAATGAACGCCGACGATGCGTTGACGCTGTCACCGCGCGCGAGCGTCAGGAACGCAAGCCCGAGTTCCGGCGCACTGTCGCCGCGTGCACGCGCGACGATGCCCATGGCCAGCGCAAGCTCCGCACTGGGCTCGCGCACGGAGCGCAACAGCGAACGCGCTGCGCCCAGGTGTCCATCATAGAGCGCCAACCAGCCAGCGGCTTCTCCAGACTCCGCCTCTGGGCCGGCGGCATGCAGGGCGGCGCGGGCCCTGGCAAGGTCGCCAGCCCGCACCCACGCCGCTGCGAGGATGTGCGCGAGTCGCATGCGTTGCGCGGGCACCAGGAATCGATCGAACCGCGTCACGAGCCGGTCCGCGTCCGTGGCGCGGCCGAGCGCAACCATCGCGGCAACGTGAAGGGGCAGGAATTCACGCGCCGCGCTCACCGAGTCCGCGCCCCAGAATGCGAACGGCGCCACAGTTGCGACGTCTTGCGGCACGCCCGCATGAAGTGCAGCGGCCGCGGTGCGAGTTGCCAGCGGGGAGGTCCAACGCACGCCGAGCGCCGCCGCGAAGGCTTCGTGCGCAACGCTCCACAGTTCGGCAGCATAGGCGCGATCACCAAAATCCTCCCACACGGTGGCGACGGCGGTGTCCGGGCGCAGGACTCGGAGATACGCCCACGCTTCGCGCGGGTTGTTCCATGCAAGCGCGAGTTCTGCGAGTGCCCGGCGCGACCCCGGATCTGCGGGGAGGCTGGCGAGCGCCGCGCGAACGCTGTCGCGCAAAGCAGCGGGAGCGGGGGTGAGTGAGTATGCGGCCGCGATGGCAAGGTGCGGTGCTGATGGCAGTGCGCGCCGCCACGACTGCGCGCTGAGCTGCCATTCCCCCATGGCAGCGCGCAGCTGTGCATTCTCGTACTCCAGGTCGCGCAGGCTGCCGAGTGCCGTACGTCCGCGAATCACGATGCTGTCTGCGGCAGTCGCGCGGCCAAGCTGGATGAGCAGGCGAGCGTACTCGCGATAGGGCGTCGCGTCGCGGGGCACGACGCGCACCCACTGCTCGAATGCCTCACGCAGGCGCTCGTCGCGGCGCAGCAGCTGGAGCGTGCGCAATTGCACCGTGCGGTACGTGGGCTCTCGCGGGTGCTGCGCGATGATCGTGTCGAGTGGCGCCAGCAGCGAATCGCTCATCCCGAGCTCCGCGTACACCCGTTCGAGGCCCAGCACGGAATTCGGTGACGGCGCCACCCGGATGGCGTCGCGAAAGAGCGCGGCTGCCTCCTTGTACTTGCCGTCGTTCTCGAGTTCCAGCGCGCGGGCCACCTCAGGCCGCTCCTGCTCCTGCGCATGGGCGACATCCACGCAGGAGAGTGTCGGCCCCATGAGCAGCATCAGCGCGATGAGCACGCAGCGCCCGTTACCCCCGTCAGGGCGCGCGCGGTGCAGCACTGTTGAGCCGGGAGAAATAATCGAGGATGGCGCGGCGCTCGTCGGCAGACAGCGCGCGCAGCTCCTGCCACGTCGGTGGCCGGAACTTCATGGCGGCCCGTGCGTCGAGCTTGCCCGTTGGGCTGAACGTATCGGCGTTCGTGGCCGACTTGGCCTCGCGCTTGCCGCTGTCGTCACGCTCTTCCTTCTCGAGCGACTTGCCCGCATCGAGCAGCCGTCGAAAGAGCTGTTGTTGTCGCGCGAGCGTGCCGCCATCCAGACGCCCATTATCGAGCGCCTCGGCGAGCTGCCGGGCCTCCTGCGCGAGCTGCGCGGCGCGGCTCCCGCCGGCGGCGTCACCCGCATCCTCCAGTTGTTCGGACAACTGCCGCTGCTTCTGCGCCAGCGAACGCGCGAGCGCCTGCGCTGCCGCACTCTGGCCATTCGGCATGTTGAACAGGCTCTGCGCCTGGCCATTGATCTGGCCCTGCTTCTGCGCCATCTGCTGCATCTGCTTCAGCATCTCGTCAAAACCGGACGCGCTGGTGGCGCTGTTTGCGCGCTCGCGATCCCGTGCGAGCGACGCCGCGGCCTTCGTCAACGCGTCCGCCGCGTCGGCCAGGGCACCGGCTTGCTTCTCGCCGCTGCTGCCTGCCTGGCTGACACTCGCCGTAGCCTGCGACACCTTGTTCTTCGCCTCCGCCACGGCGCGCTGCGTGCCGCCGGAAAGCAATGCGCTCTTCTTTCCCGCGCCCTGCAGCCGCTCGCTGGCCTTGTCCACACCCTGCTCGATGGCACTCTGCGCACTGCGTCGCTCGTCGGCCGACGCTCCGTTGCGCGCCTTCTGCTCCAGCGAACGCTCTTCACGCGCCAGCTGCATCATCTCCTGGACGGACTGGTCCAGCTCGGACGTGAGCTCCTGCTTCCACTCTTTCACCTGTTCGGCCCGCGCCTCCTGCATCGACTTCGCTGCGCGATCCATTTCATCGGCGGCGGCGTTGCCCTGCTGACCCGGCTTTTGCTCCCCCCCAGACTTCGAGTCGCCGGACTTCGAGTCGCCGGACTTCGGGTCGCCGGACTTCGGGTCGCCAGACTTCGGGTCGCCCCCGGGCTTGCTCTGGCCGGACTGCTTGTCGCCACCCGGCTTGCTGTCTGCACCGGGCTTTTGATCTGCGTCACGCTTCGCGGCGTCCTGACTCTTTTCTGCCTTCAGTTCGTTGGCCACGCGGCGCAGTTCGTTTTCGGACTTCGCGGCATGTTGTCCCGCTTCGTCCGTCTTCGACGCACCTGCGTCTGCCTTGTCCTTCGCCAGCCGGCTCTTGAGCGCGTCCATCGCATCGCGCAGCCGCTCCGCGCGCTGGGCCAGGTCCGTGGCTTCCTTCGCATCGGGCGGGCTCTTCGTCGCATCGGTGCGACGTGCCGGATCCGTGAGTGCGCGCTCCTTCTGCGCAAGCTCCTTCGCCTCGTCGCCAAGCGTCTGCATGGAACCTTCATGCGCGGCGCGCTTGAGCATTTCTGCGCTCCGCTCCAGCTGCTCCCGCATCTTCTGCTGCATGGAGGCAAGGTCGCGCAACGCATCGCGCGACTGGTCACCATTCATCTGCTGCGCGGAGCTCTCGAGCTTCTGCATCTGCGCCAGCAGTTCGGGGGTGAGCGCCTGCCGCATCAACGCCTGCGCCTCGCCCAACTGACGCGCGAGTGAGGTGTCGAGCGCGCCTGCTGCCTTGAGTTGCTGCTCCAGCTGCTGCGTCGCCTGCCGAAGCTTCTGCACGCGGTCCGCCATGGCGCGCTGCTCCTGGGCAAGACTGCGCGCCTTTTCCGCCGACTCGAAGTTCATCGCCGCTTTCGGCTGGCGTCCCTGCCCCGACGCATCCTTTGCGGCACCGGACCGAGCCTGTGCGCGCGCCGCTTCGTCCGTGCGTTGCGCGAGCGCCTTCTGGTCGCGCACCGCAGCCAGCGCGTCCTTCACCGCCGAATCGCCGAGCGCGCGCGCGGCCGACCGCTGTTCCTCGCTCGTGGCGCGCCGGAGCACCAGCTCGCGACTCACGCCGCGCTGCGACCACGGCGACGCATCAACAGCCTCCGCGCGCACCGTGACCGCGTCACCCGGCGCGAGATGCAACGCACCAATGTCGACACTCGCCGTGCCCGACCAGCTCATGCCGACATCACGTGCCACCGGTTCGAGCATGGGGAGCGCGTCGCGCGCCCCGGAGCGGGTGATGCGCAGTGCCACACTCGCGACGGCGTGATCGTCGGTCGCGAGCAGCGAGAGCTGCACGGGTTCCGCGGACACCAGGAGCGTGTCGGCAACAGGAACGGCGATCAGCACGCGCGGAGCGGAGTCCGCCACCACCACGATGTCGATCGGTTCCGGAAGATCGGGCACGAGGCCACCGGCGCCACGCGCAGTCCAGCGCAGCTGCATCGATTGGCCGGGAGCGAACTGTCCACTGAAGGCCTGGCCGTTCGCGGCGAGGGCAACGCGCACGCCGCCCGCCGACAGGAGCGCCACGTCACCGAGTGGAACGGATGCACGGCCCGACACCGTCAGCACGGATCCTCGTGGCAGCCGAAGCAACTCTCCCGCAGGCAGTGACTCATCGGCGCGGCCGAGGTACGCGGGAAAATGCGCGTGCAGTGACACCGCGCCAACGAACGCACGGTCGGCGGCACGCACGATCACGCTGTCACTCGTGGCTCGGCCATCCGTGGCGATCAGCTGCAGGTCGCTGCGCAGGGCATCGATGGACCACGTCGCCATGCCCGTGGTGGGGTCGACCACGAGCGTATCGGTTCGCCATGCGTCGCCAGTCTGGCGCACATCGAGATACACCACCCGGCGCCCCGCTGCAGTCACGTGCACACGCAGCGGTGATCCGCGCAGCAGTTCCCGCGGAGCGCCTTCCACGCGCGGCCGGTCCAGCAGGCGGCCCGTCCATGCGTCAATGGGACTGAGCACCGCACGCAATCCATCGCCGAACACGGGTGAAGCACTCAGCAACAGGATTGCACCAGCGGCTACCGCACCGCCGCCGATGGATGCCCGCCGTGAGCTCGCGCGCCGCATCGCAGGTGCCAGCGGCCCTGCAGTGGGCAACGCACCGCGTACGCGGAGTGCAGCGCGCTCGGCGAGTGCGCCCGCCCCCTCGAGTTCCAGCGCACCCACGAGTGCCCCGCGCCGCATCCCCTGCTCGTGCTCGATCACGAGGGCGACTTCGCGGCGCGACGCGCGGTGCTGCAACCGGCGGCGCGCGTGCACGGCAAGCGCAACCACCGCAAGCCCAACCAACAGCCAGATGGAAAGTGGGAACGCGCGTGGAAGCGCAAGCCAGCGGGAACGCCCCAGCGACACCGCGCCAAGCGCCAGGAGCACCAGCGTCGCCGACATCGCGGCCAGACTGCTCGCGGCAATTTCCGCACGCCGCAGGTACCGCCGCTCACGATCAACCAGCGTGCGAATCGTCACGATACCGGCCGGCTGGTGACGGCGTACACAAAGAGATTCACTCCCATGCGCAGCGCCGCCTCGTGCAAGGCGATGGGATCGTGATACGTATCGGGATCCTCCCACCCGTTGCCAAGGTCGCTGGAAAAGGTGTAGTACACCGCCAGCCGGTCGCCGAGAAAGATGCCATAGCCACGCGCCGGCTTGCCGTCGTGTTCGTGCACCTTCGGCACTCCCTTCGGGAAGTCGTACACGGAGTGATAGATGGGGTGCGTCAGCGGCACGTCCACCAGTTCGCGCTCCGGAAACACGCGCTTCATCTCGCGGCGGAAGCTCTCGTCCAGCCCGTAATTATCGTCGGCGTGGAGGAAGCCACCGCGCACCAGGTACTCCCGCAACCGAAGCACCTCGGCATCCGCAAGCTTGATGTTCCCATGGCCGGTCAGGTGGAGGAACGGGTAGTCCCAGAGCTTTTCGTCCATCAGCGTGACGCGCGCCTCGGTGCGCTCCACCGGCAGCGACGTCCGCTCGCGAATGGCGGCCAGCAGGTTGGGCAGGCTGGACGGATTGGCATACCAATCGCCGCCCCCATCGTACTGCAGGCGGGCAACCGTCAGCCTGGGGGCATGACGCGCCGCCGTGAGTGGCGCCAGCAGCAGCGCCAGCACGATTGCCGTCGCGACAGCCCGCGGCATTGAACGCCTCACTTGCGCGCCAGTCGATAGGCCACGTTGCGTGACGCCCCCAATTCGGCCTGGAGCGCGATGGCAATATCGCGCGCGGAGAATCCTTCGGCGCGTAGCGCACATGCGCGTGCGCGAATGTCCTCCTCACTGGCAGCCACTGGCGCACTTCCCCCGGCAACGACGATCACGACCTCTCCACGTGGTGGGACACTCACGTAATACGCCGCGAGGTCCGCCAGCGTTCCGCGCCGAAGTTCCTCGAACTGCTTCGTGAGCTCCCGCGCCACCACCGTTGCCCGATGGCCCGCGCCCGCCGTGGTGAGCTCGGCCAGCGTGGCGCCCACCCGAGAGGGCGCTTCATACACCACCGCGGCGTGCCGAAGCTCCACGATCTCTGCGATGGTCCCGCGCCGATCCGCTCCCTTTCGTGGCAGGAATCCGAAGAAGGTGAATCGATCCAGCGGCAGCCCGGACGTCACCAGCGCAGCCAGCAGGGCCGACGCGCCCGGCACCGACGTCACCGTGACACC
>JAYVNZ010000378.1:0-1760 GCA_043758185.1 Gemmatimonadaceae bacterium
CCGTTCGGCCGAACAAGGTGAGCGCGCGCGACTTCGCGCATCCGCCCGCCGGCGACCTCTCGTTCCACGCCTTTCTCGACGCCCTGCCCCACGTGCTCATTGCGCGCGACTTCCGCGCCGTCGTCGCCGACGTGGCATCCGCCGCGCGGCGCGAGCGCGGCGTCATCATCATGCTCGGCGGACATGTCGTGAAGACAGGACTGGCCCCTGTGCTCGTGGAGCTCATGCGCCGGCGCATCGTCACCCACGTCGCCATGAACGGCTCCGCGGCCATCCATGACTTCGAGATCGCGCGATTCGGCGCCACGTCCGAGGACGTCGCCGCCGGCCTCGTGGATGGTACGTTCGGCATGGCCGACGAGACGGGCCGTGAGATGAACGACGCATTCGTGCGCGGCATGCGCGGGCAGCAGGGCATGGGCGAGGCGCTCGGCGCGGCGCTTGATGAGGCGCCCACGCTCGCCAATCCGGAGCTGTCCCTCCTGCTGGCGGCGCGGCGCTTCGGCGTGCCACTCACCGTCCATGCGGCACTAGGCGCGGAAATCATTCACCAGCATCCCGCTGCCAACGGCGCCGCCATCGGCGACACCAGCCATCGCGACTTCCGACGGCTCGCGCACTCGCTCATCCGCATCGATGACGGTGGTGTCGTGCTCAACCTTGGCAGTGCGGTGATCATGCCCGAGGTGTTCCTCAAGGCGCTCACCATCGCGCGGAACCTGGGGAATGGGGCGCCCCAGCATTTCACGACGGTCGATCTCGACATGCAGCGCCACTACCGGCCGCGCGTGAACGTGGTGCAGCGCCCGACCGCCCGGAACGGCAAGGGCTACGAGATCACCGGGCACCACGAGATCATGGTGCCGCTGCTGGTGTGGGCGATTGTGGACGCACTCGCGCACCAGGCCGAGTCGTCATGAGCAAAAGCGAAGGACCTGCTCTACTTGGTGACGAGCAGGTCCTTCGCTTCACTCAGGACGACAATGTTAAGCTCAGGACGGCAGCGTTGACAGTCAGTAGGACGAACCGGAGAACGTTTCGCGCAGCCGCCGCGCCGTTTCCGGACTCAGGATTCGCAGGACCAGGTAGATCACGGTGCCGAAGATGAGGGCCTTGATCGCGAAGCCGATCAACCAGCCGAGCAGGCCCAGTCCTACGCCGAATACGAGCTTGAACAGGAACAGCCCTGCCAGCGCGAACAGCCCTATCATGAAAATGGTAGCAAGCATGGTGCAGTCTCCCGTTCGAGTCTGCCTTCCGTACGCACGGTGCGGCCGGACGGTTTCAGCCCTGTGCGCCTCGCCAGGGAAACGGCGGTGGCGCGATGAGATTGTCTCCGTGGCTGGTGCCCACGCAAGTCCTTCCCGGCAACCGATGCCGACATGACGCCGGCGGCGGATGTGGTGGTCGTGGGTGGGGGCATTGCCGGGCTGACGATCGCTCTCGCCGTCGCGGAGCGCCGGAGCCGAGTGTGTGTCGTCGATGCGCCTCGCGCGGGCTCGGCATCGCGCGCCGCGGCGGGAATGCTCGCCCCCTCGGTGGAGGGACTGCCGGACAGCATCCTGCCGGCGGCCATTGCTGCGCGCGATTTCTATCCGGAGTTCCTCGCGCGGCTGGCAACGCGCACCGACGTCCACGTCGCGCTTGATCGCCGCGGAATCCTGGAGCTCGCGAGCACCGATGCAGAGCTCCAGCATCTGGCCTCCAGGGCCGCTGGCGACGCACGAGTGCTGGATGCGCACGCGCTTCGGCAGCTGGAA
>JAYVNZ010000379.1:0-6027 GCA_043758185.1 Gemmatimonadaceae bacterium
GGATCGATGGGCGGCTGGACGTTGGCCTCGCCCTTCTTCGACGTGGAGCCGATGTCCGCCGACGCCGAGAACTGGCCCTTGGTGAGGCCGTAGACGCCATTGTTGTCGATCACGTACAGCATCCGCACGTTGCGACGAATGGCATGGCAGAGCTGTCCGAGTCCGATGGACAGCGAATCGCCGTCGCCGGAGATGCCGATGTACGTGAGGTCCCGGTTGGCCGCGCTGGCGCCTGACGTCACCGACGGCATGCGACCGTGCACGGAGTTGAACCCGTGCGACTGCCGCATGAAGTACGCGGTGGTCTTGGACGAACACCCGATGCCGCTCATCTTCGCCGCGCGATGCGGTGGCAGCGCCAGCTCGAAGCACGATTGCACGAGCGCAGCCGTCACACTGTCGTGCCCGCAGCCGGCGCACAGCGTGGACATGGCGCCCTCGTAGTCGCGCATCGTGAAGCCGAGCGCGTTGCGCGTGAGCCCGGGATGCCGGACGGGGGGCTTGGCGATCGACGTCATGCTTGCACCGCGAACGAGGTGGTGGCGCGATGTGCGGTGATGGCGTTCACCACGACCGCCGCGGTGAGCGGCATGCCGCCATAGTCGAGCACGGGCACCATCTCGTCACGCGGCTTGCCTGTCTCGATGGAGAGCATGGCACGGAGTTGTGCGTCGCGATTCTGCTCGACCACGAATGTCACCGCATGGGCATCGAGGAACGCGCGAACGGGCGCATCGAATGGAAACGCCTTGATGCGCATGTAGTCTGCGTTGATGCCGGCGTCGCGGAGGCGATCGATGGCCTCCAGTACGGCTGCGTGACATCCGCCAAGCGAGACGATGCCGATGTCCGCGCCCGGCGTCGTGTGCATCTCCGGCGCGGGCACGATCGTGGCCGCAAGCCGGTGCTTGCGCGCAAGGCGGTCCACCACCTCCTGGTAGGCATCAGAGTCCTCGGTGTACATGCCGTGCTTGTCGTGACCGGATCCGCGCACGAAGTACGCGCCATTGGCGTGCACCCCCGGTAGCGAGCGCGCCGCGATGCCGTCGCCCTCCGCGTCGAGGTACCGCGAGAACTTCTTGATGGACTCGAGGTCGTCGGC
Organism: Gemmatimonadaceae bacterium; assembly: GCA_043758185.1. Classification (GTDB taxonomy): domain Bacteria; phylum Gemmatimonadota; class Gemmatimonadetes; order Gemmatimonadales; family Gemmatimonadaceae; genus AG11. The sequence continues at coordinate 1,103 of JAYVNZ010000379.1, forward strand.
AGACAGGCACTTGCCGCGATCCCACTTGTGATCGTCATCCCACTGGAGCCGCTTGCACATCCAGTCGTTCATGCCGATGTCGAGGTCGCTGGCGACGAAGACGGGCGTCTGGAAACGGTCCGCCAGGTCGAACGCGGTGACGCTCATGTAGAAGCATTCTTCCGGATTGCACGGAAAGAGCACGATGTGCTTGGTGTCGCCATGCGAGGCGTACGCGAGTGAAAACAGGTCGGCCTGCTGCGTGCGCGTGGGCATGCCGGTGGACGGACCCGTGCGCTGGATGTCGTAGAAGACCGCGGGAATCTCGGTGTAGTAGGCGAGGCCGATGAATTCCTGCATCAGCGAAATGCCGGGGCCCGACGTGTTCGTGAAGGCGCGCGCGCCCGCCCACCCTGCCCCGATGGTGATACCCGCCGCCGAGAGCTCGTCCTCCGCCTGGATGATGCAGTACTTCGCGAGTCCCGTGTCGGCATCGGTCCTGAACTTCCTGCAGAACACGCCGAACGCTTCCATCAACGACGTGGAGGGCGTGATGGGATACCACGCGCCAACCGTTGCACCGGCATACACCGCGCCGAGTGCCGCGGCGGCGTTTCCGTCGATGATGATGGAGCCGCTGGTTTCATCCATCCGTTCGAGATGGAACGGCAGCGGACAGGTGTAGTTGGCCATGGCGTAGTCGTAGCCCAGGCGGATGGCGGTGTTGTTGGAGTCGAGCAGTGCCTTCTTCTTCGAGAACTTCTCCACCAGCATCTGGCCCATGAGATCCATGTCGATCTTCAGGAGCGCCGCCAGCGCACCCACGTACACGATGTTGCGCAGCAGCGTGCGGTTGCGATCGCCCTGGAAACTGTCCACGCACATTTTGCCGAACGGGATGCCGAGGATGGTGATGCCCTCGCGCACGAGCTCGGGCTCCAGTGGCCACGAGGAGTCATAGAGCAGGTAGCCGCCGGGTGTGACCGACGCCACGTCCTTGGCGTACGTGCTGGGATTCAGCGCGACCACGAGGTCCACATGCTGCGGCCGGGCGGTGTAGCCGTCCTTGCTGACGCGGATTTCGTAGAAGGTGGGCAGCCCCTGGATGTTGGAGGGAAAGATGTTCTTGCCGGTGACCGGAATGCCCATGCGGAAGATGGCCTGCATGAGCAGGCTGTTGGCGCTGGCCGATCCCGTACCGTTCACGGTGGCCATCTTGAAGGCGAAATCGTTCACGCCGCTCATGCGATTACCTCGCTCATCCTGGAGGCGTAGGGCAGCACCAACTCGAACTTCTTCATGTCCCACGCGGCCGTGGGGCACCGCTCGGCGCAGAGGCCGCAGTGCAGGCAGAGGTCCTCGTCCTTCACCATGATGCGCTTTGTCTGCGGGAGCGATGCGGAGACGTAGAGGTCCTGCGTCGCGTTCTGTGCGGGAGCGGAGAGCATGGTGCGCAGGTCGGCTTCGCGCTCCACGTTCGGCGTGATGGTGAGGCAGCTCACGGGGCACACGTCCACGCACGCGTCGCACTCGATGCAGAGTGTGTTCTCGAAGTGTGTCTCGACGTCGCAGTTGAGGCACCGTTCCACTTCGGTTGCGGTCTGCTCGGGCGTGAAGCCCAGCTCCACTTCCGCACTCAGCTTCGAGAAGCGCTCGACGAGCTCGGCATGCTTCATCTGCGAGCGAGGCGACGGATTGAAGTCGTTGGAGTAGGCCCACGAGTGCAGGCCCATCTTGGTGCTCTCGAGATGCATGCCCTGTGGTGGGCGGTCGTGGACGTCGAGCGACTGGCAGTGCTGGTGCACGGAGATGGCTGCCTGGTGTCCGTGCTCCACCGCCCAGATGATGTTCTGCGGGCCCCATGCGGCGTCACCGCCGAAGAACACGCCCTTGCGTGTAGACTCGAACGTGGTCTTGTCGATCACCGGCATGTTCCACTTGTCGAAGTCGATGCCGATGTCGCGCTCGATCCAGGGGAACGCGTTGTCCTGGCCGATGGCGAGGATGACTTCGTCGCAGGGAATGATGACCGCGCCATCGGGCGTATCGAACTCCATGCCGACGAGCGTGCCCCGCTCCACGACGAAGCGCTTCGGCGCGTGGTTCTCGATGATGGCGATGCCTTCCTCACCGGCGTCCTCGAGTTCCCAGGGTGATGCCTTGAAGAATTCGCGCGAGCGGCGGGCGACGACTTTCGTGTCCGTGCCACCGAGGCGGCGCGAGGTGCGACAGCAGTCCATCGCGGTGTTGCCGGCGCCGATGATGAGCACGCGCGGCGCGATGGTCTCGATGTGCCCGAAGTGCACGGAGCCAAGCCACTCGATGCCGATGTGGATGTGATCGCGGGCGCCATCGTCCCAGCGGCCCGGGATGTCGAGCTCCTTGCCCTTGGGCGCGCCGCTGCCGACGAACACGGCGTCGAAGTCGGTGTCGTGCAGGAGCGACTTCAGGCTGCTCACGGGCGTGTCGTAGTGCACGTCGGCGCCCATGTCGATGATGTAGCCGGTCTCTTCATCGAGGACGTGCGCCGGGAGACGGAAGGCCGGGATGTTGAAGCGCATCAGGCCGCCCGCCTGGCTGTGCTTCTCGTAGATGACGACGTCGTAGCCCAGTGGCAGGAGGTCGTTCGCCACGGTGAGCGATGAGGGTCCGGCACCGATGAGCGCGACGCGCTTGCCGTTGCGCACGGCGGGTGCCTTGGGGATGTACGCGGTGATGTCGTCGCGGAGGTCGGCGGCTACGCGCTTGAGGCGGCAGATGGCGACAGGCTTACCGTCGATGCGTCCGCGCCGGCAGGCAGGCTCGCATGGGCGGTCGCACGTGCGGCCCAGGATGCCCGGGAAGACGTTGGATTCCCGGTTGAGGAGGTAGGACTCGGTGTAACGCCCCTGGGCAATCAGACGCAGGTATTCCGGCACGTTGGTGTGCGCGGGACACGCGTACTGGCAGTCTACGACTTTATGGTAATGGTGCGGGGCGGTGACGTCGGTAGGACCCGGCATTCTGGAATGGCCTCTTCGATCGAGAATGCACGGATGTTGGAGGCGGTGCGGGAGGGGCGCAAGGCATTTGTCAGGTGGGTTCGAGCACCTCGCGATCCTCTGTGCGGCGCTGCGGTCCCTGGCCCTTGGGCCGGCGACGCGGTGGTTCGGCGTCGAGCAGGAGGATGGCGAACTGTGTGACCGAGAGGTCCCGCCAATTCGGGGGCCATCGCAACAGTTCGACAACGACGTCGCCCGCGGTGAAGCGGAGCACTTTCTGCGTGGCCTTTTCGCGATCCAGGCATTCGTGGATGCGCACGGTCCATTCGCGGCCGTGCGGGCTCGTGAAGGTCCGACTCGCGTCGGATTCCACTTCGGCGTCGCGTTCGATTTCGACGGCGCTGACGGCGCGGTGTACTCCGCTGGGGCTCGACGGGCGGCGGCGCTGCACCGGTGATGCGCGTCGGCAGAGTTCCTCCATTGCCGGGATGTCGAAGCTGCGCCAGTTGGCCGGGTATGGCGCGTTGAGCCGCCGTTTCCCCTTGGCGGACTCGAAGACGAGCCAGCCGTCCTGGAGGTCGCCCATGTAGTCTTCACCGCGGGTGACGGGATGCATCTGGGCGGGGGTGACGTCCCAGACCTTCCATTCCGTTCTCGTGCTATCGGTGTATTCCCTTATGGACACGCTTGACCTCGCTAGTTGGGTGAGGTGAGCGTACGTACAAGGCATTGGTTGTGCCTTTTTTGCTTCGATGCCATCATTTTGTGTCCAACTCAGGAGGACGGATGAGGATCCCTGGTCTAGCAGCCTGTTTTGCGGGAGTGCTGGCGCAGGCGCAGTCCGTCCCGGACTCTGCAGGAATGGCTGCGGTACTTTCCAGCGGAATGCGCATGTTGGTTCCGGCGCAGTTCGTGCTCGATCACCGGGCTGAGCTGCAACTTGCCCCGGTTCAGGTATCCGCTGTGGAGTCACTGGTTCGCGCACAGACGGATTCCATAAAGGTTCGTATAGAGCGGCGCATGAACCTGACGCCGCCACCGTCGCGTGCACAGACGGGTTTCATCTCGTGGAGCGGGGCGATCGATGAATCGGCGATTCGCGAGTCGGCACGCCTTCCTTCGGAAGGGCAGGCGCAGATGCTGATCGACATCGCCAGGGACCGCCATGTCGTGGCGGCGGTGCTCACGGCAGATCAGCTAGCGAAGCTCCCGCGGCTGGAATCCGCAGACATGATGAAGTCGATGCGTGGTTCTCGCGTGATGGGGCCGGCGCCGACGACGGGCGGGGTGTATTTCGAGTTTCAGGTCGAAAGGGGCGTGCGACAGGTTCCCGGGAGCGGCAGCGTGAAGTATCCCGACGTGCTTCGGCCGGCAAGAGTGGAGGGTGAGGTGCTCGCGCAATTCGTTGTCGATACGAGTGGCATGTAGTACGAGCATGATACGTTCAAGGTGCTCAAGTCCTCGCACGAGCTGTTCACGCAGGCGGTGCGGGATGCGTTGCCGCTGATGCGGTTCATGCCTGCGGAGGTGGGTGGCGCGAAGGTGCGTCAGCTAGTGCAGCAGCCGTTCATCTTTGCCCTTCCGCGCAAGCAGTAGCCATGCGGTGTGGCTGGCTGCGTGAGTTGTAAGCTGGCGGGGGGCGGGGGCGAGGGGTGCGGGGTTGCGGGGTTGCGGTGGAGCCTCATTCCACATTTGGAATGAGCGCGTCCCAGGGACGCCAGAATCTCCCTCACGATGGGGCGAATGGGTGGGATGAACGAGCCTCATTCCAAAACTGGAATGAGCGCACCCGAACGACCCGGATCAGCTCGACGAACCCTCTCGCCCAGCTGCGCTGCGGCGACACTCGGCAAATCGCTCCACGCGCCACCGCCGACCCGCATTGCCCAACGTCACGGTGAGCGTCACGGAACCGCCAAGGCGATGAATGCGCCGAATCAGCCACTCCACGCTGCACCGATCCAC
>JAYVNZ010000380.1:0-8194 GCA_043758185.1 Gemmatimonadaceae bacterium
GGTGACCGTCGTGCACCAGGTGGCGGCCAACAAGTACAAGGTTGTTGCGACAGTCCCGACAATGCGCGGTGCCAAGACCATCACCGTCGATCCGGTCACCCACACGGCGTACCTGTTCCAGCCGGAGCGCGGACCATCCACGCCGCCGGCAGCCGGATCGCCCGCGGGGACGCGTCCCACGCCCGGTCTCATCCTCGGCGCGTGGTTCTTCGCCATTCGCCACTAGGTGCGTCTGGCGCATGCTCATCATCAACCATCGGGCCGTCGAGCAGGTCTTTGCCATGCCCGTCGCCATCGACGTCATGCGCGAGGCATTGCTCTCGCTCGACCGTGGCGACGCGGTGCAGCCAATGCGCACGGCGATGGCGCTGCCCCACGACCGCGGCATCTTCTGGATCATGCCCGCGGTCGGGGGCACGCCTGCCTCGCTGGGCCTCAAGGCACTTACCGCCTGCCCTGACAACATCGGCACGGCGTTCGATACGCACCAGGGCGCCGTGCTGCTGTTCGGCGAGCACGGCGAGCTGCTGGCGCTCGTGGACGCAACCGCGTTGACGGCAACACGAACGGCCGCCGTCTCCGCGGTTGCAACGGCGGTGCTCGCGCGAGCTGACGCCACGGACCTCGCCATCCTCGGGTCTGGAAGCCAGGCGATGGCACACCTGCAGGCGATGACATGCGTGCGATCAATCGCGCGCGTTCGCGTGTGGAACAGGACCCGAGCGCATGCCGATCGGTTTGCGAAGGCCGCCACCGATCGGTTCGGGCTCCGGGTGACGACGCACGACTCGGTGCAGGCCGCTGTCGATGGTGCGGACATCATCTGCACCACGACAGGAGCGGTGCACCCCATCCTCGAGCGCCGCTGGATGCGGGCCGGTGCGCACATCAACGCTGTCGGCTCCGGGTCACCCACGGCGCGCGAGCTGGATGGCGACGTCCTGCAGGCCGCACGGGTGTTCGTGGATCGCACGGAGTCCGCACTCCGCGAGGGTGGCGACGTCGTGCTCGCCATTGGCGACGGACAGTTCGCGGCGGGTGATATTGCCGGCGACCTTGGCGCCGTCCTGGCGGGCCGGGTTGTCGGCCGCTCGAGTCCGGACGAGATTACACTGTTCAAGTCCGTGGGGCTCGCGGTGGAAGACGTGGCGGCTGCGCGCGCCACCTACGATGCCTGCCGCCAACTCGGCCTTGGGCACGACGTCCCATTCGGCACGGCGGGGCACTGAGCGCCACGGCTGGCACTGCGCATGCGACCGCTGGTCCCGTCGCGCGGCATTTGACAGGGGGAACTGATGAGCAGACCGACAGGCATCGACGCGACCCTTCGCTCGGCAGAACCTGCTGACGAGCCGGCGATCGCCGCACTGCTGGCGGCATCCGGCCTTCCACTCGATGGCGTGCATGACGCGCTCCCACGCTTCGTTGTCGCAGTGCACGGCGACACCATCGTGGGTGTCGCCGGTATCGAGGCGTGCGGAATCACGGGCGAGCACGCGCTGCTGCGCTCCGTGGCCGTTGAACCATCCTGGCGCTCGCGCGGCCTGGGCCGAGCCCTGGTGACGCGCGCCGTGGCCGAAGCGGAGGCGCACGGCGTGGATGCGTTGTACCTGCTGACGACCACGGCGGAACACTACTTTCCCGCGTTCGGGTTCACGCGCACATCGCGGCACGAGGTGCCCCCGGATATTCGCGCGACAGCCGAATTCCGCGTCGCCTGCCCGGACAGCGCAACGGTGATGGTGCGTGCGAGTGGCAGCACGCCGCCTGTCGTGGACGGTTGATGCCACTCGCTACGGCACGGCTGGAGAACGCGACGCCTCCCGTTCGCCGTCCTCGGTCTACCGAGTGGAAGCGAGCGTCCGGCTGGCCGTGAACGCAGTATCCACGAGCGCACCGCTGTCCTGAACCGTCACGCGAAGCGTCACCACTTGCGTGAGGGCCGGCTGGCGACTGGGATAGGGATCCAGCGCCGTGGCTTCGAACACCAGGCCGCCGTACGTGGCGGTCACGGCTTTCTGTCCAAGGCGCAACATTGACGTCTGCGCGGGACCGCTGCCGCTGAAGACCATTTCGATCACGGCCTCGCCCGCCGTGATGCAGACGACATCCGACGGACAGCGCGAATCAGCCGCCCGCACGAACTGCACTCGCACGGAACCGGCGGCAACCATGGCCGCGTGCCCGATTTCGAGCTGCACCGCCAGTGTGGACGGCGTGGACGTGACGCGCCCGCACGCGGCAACCAGTGCCAAGGACGCGATGAGCAAGGGAATCGTTCGCATACGAGGTCTCCTGTGGACCGGCGGCACTCACCGTACCTTGCATGCTAGCGTGCTGCGCTGATCTTGCCGTCCTCCGTCCCCCGTCCCCCGTCCCGTGCGCCCTTCGCTTGCCAGTACGATGCTGTCCACTGTCGCAGCCGCCTTGTCCCTCGGCGCCCTCCTCGCGCCCCTCTCGGCGCAGGCAACCGATCCGTACCTCGCACGAGCCCGTGCCGTCCTGCGCACGACGCCGCTCGTCGACGGCCACAACGACCTTCCGTGGCGCATTCGTGAGGACACCGTGCACGCGAGCGACGTGGAGGCGTACGACCTCCGTGCGCGCACGCCGGGCATGACGGACCTGGACCGCCTGCGGAAGGGACAGGTCGGCGCGCAGTTCTGGTCGGTCTATATTCCCGGTGAGCCGGCCGCACCCACCTACGCGCGCAACGGAGCGGTGAGCAGCGTGCCCGGCTACGCACGCGCGCAGCTCGAGCAGATTGCGCTCGCGCGCCGCATGATTGCGAAGTACCCCGACCGATTGATGTTCGCCACGTCGCACGCGGACGTCCACCGCGCCTTCGCGTCGCACCGCATCGGGTCGCTGCTGGGCATGGAGGGCGGGCACGCGATCGAGAATTCGCTCGAGGTGTTGCGCGCCTACTACGATTTGGGCGTGCGCTACATGACGCTCACGCACAACGTGACCCTCGATTGGGCCGACGCCGCGCTCGACACCGCGAGACATCGCGGACTCACGCCATTCGGCCGCGAGGTCGTGCGCGAGATGAACCGGCTGGGCATGCTCTGCGACCTCGCCCATGTGTCCCCCGCCGTCATGAGCAACGTACTCGACGTCACGGCCTCACCCGTGATCTTCTCCCACTCGGCAGCGCGCGCCCTGGTGGGCCACCCGCGCAACGTGCCCGACTCGATCCTCCGCCGCCTGCCCGCCAATGGCGGCGTGGTGATGGTGCCGTTCGTGACGAGCTTCGTGTCGAAGGCCGTATACGACGACGAGGTCGCGCTGGAACGCGAAATGGCCGACCGGGTGCGCCGGCTGCCAACGGACACCGCGGCTCGCCGCCGGGACTTCACGGCATGGCGGCAGGCGCATCCCCGCCCGCGTGCCACGCTGAAGGATGTGGCAGATCACATCGACCACGTGCGCCAGGTGGCGGGCGTGGACCATGTCGGCATCGGGAGCGACCTCGATGGCATCACGGAGACGGTCGTTGGGCTCGAGGATGTCTCCACGTTCCCGTCACTGCTCGCAGAGCTCGCGCGACGCGGCTGGACCGATGCGGAGTTGCGGAAGGTGGCGGGAGAGAATGTGCTCCGCGTGCTCAGGCAGGCGGAAAAGGTATCGGCAACGCTCAGGACGCAGCGTCCTGCCTCCACGGCGACCATCGCGCAGCTGGATGGTGCGAAAGCGCTGCCCTGACCGGACACGGGGCAGGTGCGCGGGTCCTTCGCCCTCAGGGCGACACGGCTGCGAGCTGAATCGCTTCCTCGAACGTGGCGATCGTGATGCGCGCCGTGTCGTCCCATGAAAAGCGGGACGCCTGCGCGAGGCTCGCCGCCCGCATCTGCGCGGCAAGCTGCGGGTTCGACAGCAACTGCGAGATCTTCTGCGACAGGGCCGCGTCGTCATCCGCGTCCACCCACAGCGCCGCATCACCGGCAACCTCCGGCAACGACGAGCCCCGTGCACAGATGACGGGGGTGCCGAGTCGCATGGCTTCCAGCACAGGGAGGCCGAACCCCTCATAGGTCGACGGCATCACGAGCACCGAGGCGGCACGATACAGCGCCGCGAGTTCCACATCGCTCACGAAGCCGAGCGTCGTAGTCCAGGCGACATCGCCTAGGGGGAGTTGCGCATCGCGACGCGGGCCGGCGAGCACGAGGGTGATGTCCGGATGCGCCGCGATCACCCTCGGCATCGCACGCGTGAGCAGCCCGAGGTTCTTGCGCCGCTCCGATGCGCCGACAGCCAGTACGAATGGCGCCCCTACTCCAAGCCGGCGAAGCGCCTCTGCGTCACCCGCTGCGGCCGGCACCACAAAATCGTCCGCCGCCAGCAGCGCAACCCGCATGCGCTGCCGCGGCACGCCAAGCGTCCGGTGAATTTCATCAGCGGTGAATTGTGAGTCGGCGATGATGCGCGTGGCACGTGCAGCAATGGCGGCATACCGGCGCCGCCAGCGCAGGTTCTTGTACCAGCCGTGCCATCGTGGGTCGGGGAGCGCGATGGGCACCACGTCGTGCACCGTGGTCACCACCGCGCCGCGAGCTGGAGCCGGGCTGGCGTTGTTCCATGGGTACCAGAAGACATCGGCACCGCATGTGGGCAGCTCGCGGACTGGGCGTACCTCCACTGTGCCCGCAAGGCCAGGCATGTCTGCGAGCAGGGTGGTGAGTGCCTCCACGTCACGCTGCGTCTTCACGAAGAGCGCGATGCGAAGACCCGGTCGCAACGCGACAAGTCGTGGAAGCAGGGCCCGCACGTAGCGTCCGATGCCGCGCACTTCGCGCAGCATTCGGGTGGCTTCCACGGCCACGAGCATGGGCGCACTGGGGATTTTCGCACGCGCGGCTGGCGGGGCCACCGAACTGTGGGTCAGTTGCCCTTCCATGCAAGACGGGAGCGATTGATTGGGACCTCCGGTGCGGCGGCTACATGACACGGACACGCAAACGCGCGCCCACCCTTGGCAAACTGCCTGTTCAGCGAGCCGAACAGCGCCTGCCTCGCAAACTATAGTGTCCCCCTCGGCCCCCGAAAGGGCGTCCGCTCGGGCCTTGTCCATTCTCGCGTGCGGTGCGGCTGTTTCGGCGTTATCCTGAGCGCGCGCGGTCCATGTGCCCTGTTAACCGCCGGCCAGCCGGCTGGCTTCCTTTCTCTGGAGTTTTTCCTTCATGGTCAGAGCTGCTGTTCGACTCCTGCTCATCGCTGCCTGCGGCGCATCGAGCCTCACGCCCCTCGCATCGGCATCCGCGCAAGGCAACGTTCCCAGCGCTGCCGATTCCATCAAGTATCACTATGCCAGCACACCGCAACTCGACCGGCTGAAGGCGGAAGCTGTCCGCGAAATCGACGCGAAGGCGAAGATGATCCAGGTGATGGTGGACCAGGTCTTCTCGTATGGGGAGCTGGGGTTCCAGGAAGTGGAGACATCGAAGTACCTGAGCGGGCTCCTGGAGGAGAACGGCTTCACGGTGGAGCGCGGCGTCGCGGGCATGCCCACGGCGTTCGTGGCGCGCTGGGGTTCGGGCAAGCCGGTGATTTCGCTCGGCAGCGACATCGACGACATCCCGCAGGCCGGACAGAAGCCGGGCGTGGGCTACAGGGACCCGATGATCGTTGGGGCGCCGGGACATGGCGAGGGACATAATGCCGGTATGCCGCTCAACATCGCCGCGGCGCTGGTGGTGAAGAAGATCATGGAACGCGATCACATTCCGGGCACGCTGGTGCTCTGGCCCGGTGTGGCCGAGGAGCTGATGTCGGGCAAGGCGTGGCTGGTGCGTGCCGGCGTGTTCAAGGACGTGGACATCACGCTGTTCACGCACGTGGATTCCGACTTCGGCGTGTCGTGGGGTCAGTCGAGCTCCAACGCCCTCATCTCCGCCATCTTCAAGTTCAAGGGATCCAGCGCGCACGCCGCCGGCGCACCGTGGCGCGGCAAGAGTGCGCTCGACGCGGTGATGCTCATGGCCACGAGCTGGGAGTTCCAGCGCGAGCACATGCCGCTCGCGCAGCGCTCGCATTACGTGATTCCAGACGGCGGTGACCAGCCCAACGTGGTGCCCAGCACCGCGAGCATCTGGTTCTACTTCCGGAACCTGGATTACGAGAAGACGATGGCGATGTTCGAGGATGCGAAGAAGAAGGCGCAGGGAGCCACGCTCATGACCGGCACCCAGATCGACACGATCATGATGGTGGGGTCGGGCTGGAGCGGGCACTTCTCGCGGCCCATCGCGGAGGCGATGTACCAGAACATCAAGACCGTCGGCATGCCGAAATGGGACGAGAAGGACCAGGCCCTTGCCCGGAGCATCCAGCGTGAACTCGGTGTGGCAGACAGCGGGATGACAAGCCGCGGGGCCGGGCGCCTCAACGGGCCGCTTCCGGAAGCCCAGCGCACGGGCGGCGGCTCCGACGACATCGGCGACGTCGCGTGGACGGTCCCCACGGTCACGCTTCGCTTTCCGTCGAACATCCCCAACATGCCAGGCCACAACTGGGCCAACGCCATCTCCATGGCCACGCCCATTGCGCACAAGGGCGTGGTGGCCGGCGCCAAGGCGCAGGCCATGACGATGCTGGACATCCTGCTCACGCCGAAGATCGTCGCGGATGCGTGGGATTACTTCACCACCGTGCAGACGAAGACGATCAAGTACCGGCCGTTCTTTGCCGCAACGGACAAGCCGCCCATCTGGCTGAACGAGAATACGATGGCGAAGTACCGCCCGGAGATGCGGAAGTACTACTACGACTCGACGAAGTTCGGCACGTACCTCGAGCAGTTGGGCATCACCTACCCCACCGTGCGGAAGATCGTGCCGTAATAGCCAGCTCGTGTTGTAAGGATGTCGTCCTGGGCGCAGCGAAGCAGGATGTCGTCCTGAGCGAAGCGAAGGACCTGCTCTTTTTCAGTCTGGCACACGCAGGTCCTTCGTTTCACCCGGACAATCCTACTCCCGCGGAAAGCGGCCCTCGCGCATGGCGGCCTGGTATGCAAACGAAGCCAGTACCACCGCCGCCTGCTTGAGCTCGTCCGGCTTCACGCGCTCGTAGAAATCCATGTTGGTGTGGTGCATCCGCGTGTCGTATTCGCCGTAGTCCTGGATGGTGTTGAATCCTGGCAGGCCCAGTGCCGTGAACGAGAGGTGGTCCGTGTTGCCGATCTTCTCGATGATGTTCCGCCGTCCGCCCACGTCCTTCAGTGGTGCGAGCCAGCTGTCGAAGAGCGACTTCGCCGCCGTGTTCCCCTCGGAGTACCACCCATAGATAGGGCCCGTGCCGGGGTCGTTGTTCAGGTAGACGGACAGCTTCTCGCGTGCACCGGCGTTCGCGTCGCCAGCGTAGTGCTGCTGCACGTACGCCTTCGAGCCGAGGAGTCCTTCCTCCTCGCCACCCCAGATGGCCGCGCGGATCGTGCGCCGAGGCGCAATGCCCAGCGCCTTGATGATCCGCATCGCCTCCATGAGCTCCGCCACCGCATCGGCATTGTCGCTCGCCCCGGTGGCTGAATGCCACGAGTCGATGTGCGCGCCAAGCAGCACCACTTCACTGCCGATCTGCGGGTCCGTGCCTGGTATCTCCGCGAGCACGTTGTAGCCGTTGGTGTCTGCCGCGTAGTAGCGCGTCTGCACGTTGGCACGCAGGCGCACCGGTGACCCCGCCTGCAGCGCGCGCACCAGCAGGTTGTACTGCTCGGCGGCCACGATCACCGACGGAACCGAGTTGTCAGGCGTGCTTGCGCGACTGCCGAGCACGAACATCGTGCCCTCTGTTCCCTCGCTTGGCCGGAGCACCAGCGCCGCACCGAGGTCGTGCAGCGTGGACTGCAGCACGGGACGCGGCAATGGGCCGGCGGCCACGTTGGCGCGTGGGGCTCCGATGGCTACTGGCTGGTCGTGCTCCGTGGGCTGCAGCCGGTCGTGCGTGATGAATGCCTCCTGCGGCTTCGTGGCGAGCACGATGGCGCCGCGGATCTCCCGTGCGTGTGCCTTCACCGAATCGGCGTTGGCGAAATCGCCGATGTACACGGGTCGCTGCTCCAGGTCGCCGGGGGTGGACGGTGTCCATGCCTCCGGGAAGCCGATGAGGGGGAAATAGCGTGGCGTCGTCATTTCCAGCGTGAACTTCTCGAGCGTCCAGCCGCGTCCGTACGGCCATGCCTCGGTGTGCACGC